>NZ_JAVWUP010000003.1:0-47480 GCF_036667095.1 Gordonibacter sp.
TCCTCATGGATATCGATGCCCACTCCGTGCCCGAGGCTGTGGCCCATCTTGCCGCCGAAGCCCGCTTCGGCAAGCACCTGCTCAGCCAGCGCATGCATGGCCGCGCCGGTCACGCCCGGCTTGAGCGCAGCCTGCACCCGCTCGTTGGCACAGCGAATGGCTTCGTAGGCGGCGCGCATCCGCGCATCGGGCGCGCCCAAGAACACCGTGCGCGTCATATCCGAGCAATAACCCTGCGCCCGCGCCCCGAAGTCCAGCACCACGCACTGGCCCGCCTCGAGCGGCGTATCACCTGGAATCGCATGCGGACTGGCACCGTTCGCACCCGTCGCCACAATGGAGGGAAAGGCGAGCCCGTCAGCCCCATGGCGGCGCATGAAGTCCTCCAACTCGATCTGCACCGCGCGCTCCGTCATGCCCGCACGCATGAAACCGACAAGGTGGGCGAACGCAGCATCGGTGATCGCCTGCGCGGCCTTTAGGCGTGCGACCTCAGTCGCGTCCTTCACAGCACGCAGCGAGCGCACGAAACCGGAAGTCTCCCGCACCTGCAGGGACGAAGCCGCCTGCGCACGGGCGGCTTCGAGCGCGCGGTACTCACCGAGCATCAGGGTATCCTCGATACCGAGCGCAACCGTACGACCCTCGGCCAGGAAGCGAACGGCAAAGGCGGAATGCGTCTGCCGCTTATCGTCGACGGCGATAGAAGTACCCTCTGCCGCCTGCCGTGCTGCCTCCGTATAACGGGAATCGGTATGCAGCACGACGTCGCGAGAATCTACCAGCAAGGCATGGGCGTCTTCGTCGTCGAACACGTCGTCGAACGCCGTCAGCCACCGAATACTCGACAAGTCCCGCACAAAGAACGCATCAAGGTGCTCGGCAGCACAGGCCGCACGCAAACGCTCAAGTCGCTCCCTCGCACACCCCGCAGCCATCAGAACCCGCCCACCTGAGCCAAGAGGACATCCACGGCTTCCCCGTAGCCTGCTTTTCCCTTGCCTTTGATCTGAGCGATACATACAGGAGCTATCACCGACACCCGGCGGAAATCCTCGCGCGTGGAAATATCGGAGAGGTGCACTTCCACCGTCGGCACGTCGATGGACGACACCGCGTCACGCAAGGCATAGGAGTAATGCGTGTGTGCACCGGGGTTGTAAATAATGCCATCATAGATGCCGCGCGCCTCATGCAGCCTGTCGATAAGCGCGCCCTCGTGGTTGCTCTGAAAGCAATCGACCAGCACATCGCGCTCGGCCGCGTACGCCGTCGTCTCGCGCTCGATATCCGCCAGCGTCACCGTGCCGTACACCTCCGGTTCGCGCACGCCCAGCAAATTAAGGTTCGGACCGTTCATCAGCAAAAACTTTTTCATTATGCGCCCTTCGAGCGTTGCCATGCTTCCAGGTGTTCGAGAATCGCAGCATCGTCTACGTCAGCAAGCTCCCATGAGCCCACGTCGCGCGGCAGCACGAAGCGCACCTTTCCCTGGCGAACCTTCTTGTCGCGTTTCATGAAGGCCAGCATATCCTCAGGCGCGGCCGACCAATCCAAAGAGCGAAGCCCCAAAGCATCCAGCAAATCGTCCTGAGCGGCCACGAAATCGGCGGAGGCACCGGTCAACTGCGCTGACAGGCGCGCCGCAAAGCGCATGCCTTCGGCCACCGCAACACCGTGGGAGAACATGCCGTACCCCGCCAGCGCCTCAATAGCATGCCCCAGCGTATGGCCGTAGTTCAGGCATTCGCGCACACCACGGCTCTCGGTCTTGTCCTGAGCCACGACATCGGCCTTAAACACCACCGAACGCGCAACTGCCTCGGCCACGGTCTCCTCGTCGCGCGATGCAAGCGCGGCGGCGGCCTCGACCAGCCAGAAAAAGAACTCATCGGAATCGATTACGGCCGACTTGGCGATTTCCGCACAGCCGCAGACCCATTCCCGCTCAGACAGCGTAGCAAGCGTCGTCGTATCGGCGCAGACAAAGGACGGCTGCTTGAACGTGCCCACCAGGTTCTTGCCCGCAGCAAGGTTCACGCCCGTCTTGCCGCCCACCGACGAGTCCACCATGGAAAGCAAGGTCGTCGGCACCTGCACCAGGCTGACGCCGCGCAGGTACGTGGAGGCCGCAAACCCAGCCAGATCGCCTACGACACCGCCGCCCAAGGCCACGACCACGCAGTCGCGCCCCAAGGACAGCTGCGCCATAGCCTCCCACAGCTCACCCGCCACCGCAAGGGACTTCGCCTCCTCCCCCGCCGGCACGACTATGTCGCGCACCCGGAAGCCCGAGGCAGCAAGCGAGGCCTTGGCCTGGTCGCGATAAAGCGGCGCTACGTTGGAATCGGTAACGATCAGCACCCCTTCGCCTTGGCTGAGAGTCTCGACCGAACGCATACGGGCGCCCAGCCCCTCCAGCGCATTCGCAGCGATACGCACGTCGTAGGCTTCCTCGCCAGGAATATTGACGATTACTTTCGTTGCCACAGGATTCCCTCCCTCTCCAGCACGCCGCGCACTTCGCGGGCGATGGCCGCGACACCTTTGCCTGCCGTATCCACTATGGCATCGGCCACTTCCTCGTACAGCGGTAGGCGCTCCTCGATGGTGGCACGAGCCGTATCGAGGTCGAGGAACAGCGGACGCGTGGATACGTCTCTGATACGCGAAGCTGCCTCATCCGCGGTCACCTGCAGATACACGACGAATCCTTCTTCTTTCAGCACGGCACGGTTCTCGGGGCACAGCACCACGCCGCCGCCGCAGGACACAAGCAGCGGCTCTTTTGCCGCAAGTACGCGCAGCACGTCGGTCTCTATCGCACGAAAGCCATCCTCGCCCACCTCGGCGAACAGCTCCTTCACGTGCATGCCTTCGCGGCGCTCCAAGTACGTGTCTATATCGACCGAGGCGATGCCGCAAGTGCGCGCCAACTTGCGCGCTGTCGAGGTCTTTCCGGCACCCATGAACCCGACAAAGAACACCGGGCGGCCCAATTCGCACCCAACACGCGGAGGGTGCGAGGCCGCAAGGCGCACGCTTGTTTCATCCATGGGTGTCACCGCGACATCGTCCGCAGGCGTTGCCGGTAGTTCTTCACCGCAGCCTTAATGTCTCCCATGTTGTCATGTCCGAACTTCTCCAGATAGGCATCGGCCAGCACCATGGCAACCTCGGCTTCTGCCACCACGGCGCAGGCAGGCACGGCACACACGTCGCTGCGCTCGCGCGATGCCTCCTCCACCTCGAGCGTGTCCAAATTCACCGTAGGAAGCGGCGTCATGAGCGTGGGGATGGGCTTCATGGCCACCGTCACGATTAGCGGCATGCCCGTAGTCATGCCACCTTCGAGGCCGCCTGCATTGTTGCTGGCGCGGGTGAAACCGGTCTTGCGATCCAGCACGATAGGGTCGTGGACCAGCGAGCCGACCCGCTGTGCGGCTTGGAACCCCAGGCCGAATTCGACGCCTTTGATAGCAGGAATGGAGAACAACGCTGCGCCCAGGCGCGACGTCAGCCGCTCGTCAGCCGTGGCATAGCCGCCCACACCCGGCAAAAGCCCCGTAGCCACAACCCTGAACGTGCCGCCCAGGCTCTCCCCCGCTTCGCGGGCACGGTCGATTTCGACCTTCATGGCCTCGGTGGCAGCTTCGTCCGGACAGCGCAGATCGGAAAGCTCGATGTCCAGGGGCTTGTAATCGGGCGCCGTCAGCATCGGGTCGTCCTCCTCGAGGGTGGTCGATCCGATAGAAGCGACATAGGAGAACACCTCCACGCCCAAGTCGGCAAGGAGCTCTCGGGCAATGCCAGCCGCGGCGACGCGCGCCGCAGTCTCACGTGCGCTTGCGCGCTCGAGGATGTTGCGGCAGTCGTTGGTGTCTGTCTTGAGCGAACCGACCAAGTCGGCATGACCGGGACGCGGAGCAACCTCGCGCACCAGGTCGTTGGGCAGGTCGCCAAAAACGGCCATGCGATCGGTCCAGTTCTGCCAGTCGCGGTTCGCCACCACGAGTGCGATCGGCGAGCCCATCGTGCGCCCGAAGCGCACGCCCGACGTGATGGACACCTTATCCGTCTCGATGCGCTGGCGGCCACCGCGCCCGTAGCCTGCCTGACGACGCGCCAAGTCGCTGTTGATCTGGTCTTCGGAAATCTTCAGGCCGGCCGGCACCCCGTCTACAATGGCCGTCAGCGCCGGCCCATGGCTCTCGCCTGCTGTCATGTAGCGCATAATGGTTCGCTTTCCCGCAGTCGTTGTTTGAGCCTATTGTACCCTACCAGCTGGGTCGGAAAAGCGGGGCGGGACCGGGCGAACCAGATCGTCACGGATCGTCACGGATAAGGGAGGCTAAGCTACCTCAAACCCCGCCGCTTCAGCCATGAGGGAGAACAGGTCGATACCCTCGAGGTCGACGTCAGCGCCTGCGATGTCGATCACCGCCTGAACGCTTGACACTGCCTGGGCCACCAGCATGCCCGCACCGTCGTGCACCATGCAGCCCGCCGTGCGAGCGCCCACCACCAGAGCGGTCTCGCCATGGCCATACACCGCGTCGAACACGCACTGCCCCTCGTGCAACAGCCCCACGTCGAAGGGCGCGGGATCGTCTGGCTTCATGCCAAGGGTCGTGGCGTTCACTACCAGGTCGGCGGAGCCGATGGCCTGCGTCGACGTAGCGTAGCTGCCGAACTTGAACGCCGTCTGGTCGTAGGCCGTGCGGAAACTGCGATGGTGTTCCTGCGCTGCCGGAAGGTCGACGGCGGCATGGGCCAGTTGGTCGAACGCTTCCACATAGGTCTCCAGCACCTGCCGCGAACGTTCTTTGTCGCGCCCCACCAGCACTACCTCGCGCGCGCCGGCGATGGCGCAGGCGTGGCAGATAGCCAGTGATGTCGGGCCCGTGCCGCACACGACAACGGAGGCGTCGTCAAACGAGAAGCCCGTCCGTTCCAGAAACGCCACGCAGCCTTGACCGTCGGTATTGTACGCTATGAGCGCATCGCCATGCTTGACCAGCAAGTTCGCTCCTTGTGCAAGCTTTGCCGATGCGGCGCGGTGCGTGGCTGCGCGCAGAGCCTCGGGCTTGTAAGGCGTCGTAATGTTGACCGACAGAAAATCGCGTGCTGCAAGAAACGCGCGCGCCTCTTCTGCCGTAGCCAGATCGGCGGGTTCGTAGTGCCAAGGCAATCCCAACCGTTCGTACACGGCGTTGTACATAACGGGAGACTTGGAGTGGGCAATAGGATGGCCGAGTAAGTACAGCTTTTCTGTCATAAGAAGCGCCCCTCTTCTTGTGTTTGTACCGATTCGCCAACATTTTCGGGCTGGCGCTCGCCCATAACCAGGCGCTCGAAGTTGCGCAGCAGCAAGGTGTGGCGAAGGTCCTGTTCGACCAGCGGAGCCAGCAGATAGGCCTTCATCCCGAGGAAATGCGCACCCATCACATCGGTAACCAGCTGGTCGCCGACAACCACCGTGTTCGCACGCACGGCGCCGATCTTCCTCATGGCCGCCAGGAACGCCGGGGGCAGCGGCTTCACGGCCTTCGCGACGATAGGCAGCGACAGGCGGTTTGCCAACTGGTAGACACCTTCGTGCCAGTTGTTGGACACGAGGCAAAACGAGAGGCCCGCATCGCGCGCCTTCGCCAGCCAAAATCCCACATCACGCGGTACTTCATGCGTGTCGCGCGTCAGGATAGTGTTGTCCACGTCCAGCAGCACGTGGCGATAGCCGAGCGCCAGCAGATCGCGGTCGATGTCGACATGCGACAACCGCGAGAAATAGCGATCCGGTTCAAGGAACGACATGGCAACCCCTCTGGCTCTCCGTCAAGGCGCGCAACGCGCCTTACGAGAACGTCTTCTGGTGCTGTTCGTAGGTCTCCGAGAAGAAGTAGTTCGCATCCTTATCGAAGAAGAAGAAGAAATACTTGCCCAGCGCCTCCTGGTCGGGAGCGCATACTGCCTGCAAGCAATCCAAGCCCGGCGAGCAGATAGGCGTAGGAGGCAAACCCGGGTTCGCGTAGGTGCTGTACGGCGTTTGCGCATGCACCTCTTCGGCACTGGGATCATGCCCCACTTCGTAGGCAGTGGTCGCATCGCTTTGCAGGAAACCGTTGCTCGGCTCGCCCTGCGTGGCCAAGCGGTTGTAGAACACTGCAGCCACCTTGGCGCGTACCGGCTCGTCGCCGCTGGATTCCCTCTCCACGATGGAGGCCAGCTTCACCGCGTCGTAAATGCTCAGGCCCTGGCTTTCGGGATACGACCAGCCCAGCGTCGCGATCTCCTTCTGGAACTGGGCTAGCATCGTCTTTACCAGCGATTCGGCCGTCGTGCCGTCGCCTACGGAATACGTCTTGGGGAACAGGAAGCCTTCGAGTGAGTTCGTCCCCGCACTGGCAAGGAAGGGGAACTCGGCCGCGTAGACGCTGGCATCGGAGGCAGCGGCAGTAAACGCCTCGGCCGTCACCTTGCCGTTCGTCGCCTGCGCCACCAGCTCAGCCGTCTTGGCCAGGGTGACCCCCTCAGGGACGGTGAGCCCACCCGCCGATACGGGGCCCGCGATGATCTGGGCTATCAGGTCGTCGACCGACGTTCCGCCTACGAAGAGGTAGGCACCGGACTTGAGCTTGGCATCCGCGCCCAGCTCACTTACGCGCTTCGTGAAATCCGTTGCGCTGGGCACCAGGCGCGCCTCTTGCAACTGCTTGCCGATCGCCTGCGCGCCAGAGCCTTCCGCCACCGTGAGGGAGGCCTTCTCGCCCGAGGCAAGCAGCTCTGCCGACGAGCCGCCCATAAGGCCGCCGAACAACGCAGTAGCGCCCCAGACCAAGCCGCCGACAACCACCAGAGCCAAAACGATGGCGAAAATGATAGGACCCTTGCTCTGCTTCGGGCGGATGTAGCTGGTATCGTAGGTGCGGAACTCGCGCTCACCACGTGCATGGGCCGACCGGGCCGCATGATTCGGGCGCTGCGAGTAGGTGAATTGCTTGCGTGGAGGCATACTGGTCCTTTGCGTTCTCTTAATCCCCGCGGCGGGCATCCAGCCACGCCTGCAAGAACAGACTTGCGGCTATCATATCGATTTTGCCCCGCATAGCCTTCTCCGCCATGCCCTTTTCACGCAAACTCCGTTTGGCCTCCTGCGAACTGAGGCGCTCGTCGGCGAACTCGTGGAGAATGCCGCAAGTACTCGTAATCTGGGCCGCAGCCGTGCGTATGCGCGCAGCCTGCGGCCCCTCTGTTCCAGCAAGCGTATAGGGAAGCCCACAGAGCAAAAGCTCAGGCTCCCAATCTTCGAGCAGACGCTGAAACGGCTTGGCACACGCCAGCACCTCAGCCGTCGGCAGCACCACCACCGGCGAGGCTACACGCTCGCCCGGATCGCTGACCGCAACCCCTACTCGCGCCTCTCCAATATCCAACGCCATGATGCGCATGTGAACCTTCCGCCTGCGTTTAGCCAGCAACCTTACAGCAGCATCTCCCGCGCAGCTTCCAAGGCCGCTTCGATGCCCGAGGCATCCTTGCCGCCAGCCTGGGCCATCTCGGCCTTGCCGCCGCCGCCGCCCTTGATGCACGATCCGATAGCCTTGATAACCGCACCGGCGTTGAAGCCGGCCTCCACCGCTTCCGGCGTACCGGCAGCCAACAGGATAGGGGCATCGTCCTTACGGGCAGCCAGCACCACGGCACCCAATTCAGGGGTGCGGGCACGCAGTACATCCCACGCATTGCGCAAGCCGCCGGCATCGGCCTCGCCCACATTCGCAATGATGATAGCGTAGCCTTCCTTGGCTGCAACAGCCAAGGAAGCCACCTCGGCAATACGGTCCTCGGCACCTACCTGCTTGTTGCGCTTCAACTTCGTCTGCATTTCCTTCAAAGACTTCAAGTTCAAAGCCGTGCGCTCGCTCACGTCGAACAACGGCACGCGCAGCTCCTCGGCCGTCTCCTTCAGCTCGGATTCCACGCGGTTCATATAGGCAAGCGCGTCGAAGCTGGTAACTGCCTCGACACGGCGCAGATTGGCACCCACGCTGGATTCGCTGGTGATCTTCACGAAGCCGATCTCGCTCGTGGCAGACACATGGGTGCCGCCGCACAATTCCTGCGAGAAGCCCTCGAGGTCCAGCACGCGCACAAACTCGCCGTACTTCTCGCCGAACAGCGCCATAACGCCTGCCTCGCGCGCCGATGCCAACGACGTCTCGTAAGCGCGCGCGGCGTGGTTCTCCATGATCTTCTCATTGGCAAGACGCTCCACCTCGGCGACCTGCTCGGGCGTGGTGGCCTCGAAGTGTGTGAAGTCGAAGCGCAGGCGATTCTCGCTCACGAAGCTGCCGGCCTGCTTCACATGGTCCCCCAGCACTTGGCGCAATGCCCAATGCAGGATGTGCGTGGCCGTGTGGTTGCGGCAAATGCGCGCGCGGCGCGGTGCATCGATGACCGCATGCAGCTCGTCGCCAACCGCGATGCGGCCGTTCTCGACGGTAACGTCATGCGCGATCAGGCCTTTTTCAGGTTCCTGGGTGTTCGTGACGCGGGCCGTTGCCTCAGCGTTCGTGAACACGCCGATGTCGCCCACCTGACCGCCCTTCTCGGCGTAGAACGGCGTGACATCCACGACCAGCTCGCCTGATTCGCCCGCAACGAGCGCCTCGACGCGCTTACCGCACCTAGCAAGGCCCACTACCCGCACCTCGGCCTCGTTCTTCGTGTACCCGACGAACTCGGTTGCGCCCGTCTCTTCCAGGATGTCGTTCATGATGCCGCCGTAGGTAGACCACGCCTTGTCAGCATCTTTGGAAGCAGCCCGAGCACGGGCCTTCTGCTGGTCCATGCAGCGGGTGAAGCCGTCAACATCGACCTCGATGCCGCGCTCCTCGCACATCTCGCGGGTCACCTCTACCGGGAAGCCGTAGGTATCGTGCAGCGTGAACGCCTGCTCACCGGGAAGCGTCGTACCTTCGAGACCGGACAGGGCCTCGTCCAAGAATGCGCGGCCCTGGCGCAGGGTAGCACCGAAACGCTCCTCCTCGGACAGGATCACGCGACCTGCCAGCTCGCGGTTGTCGATGATCTCGGGATACACCTGCCCCATGAGGCGCACGATCTCGTCGACGTACTCGTTCAGGAAAGGCTTGTCCAACCCCAGCAAATGCCCCTTCATCACGGCGCGGCGCAGCAGGCGGCGCAGCACGTAACCGCGGCCCTCGTTCGAGGGCAGGATGCCATCGGCAATCATGAAGGCCACCGAGCGGCTGTGGTCGGCCATGATGCGCAGGGAAAGGTCGGACTCGGGCGCTGCGCCGTACACGACGCCACACAAACGCTCGCCCACGGCCACAAGGCTGCGCAGCACGTCGGTCTCGTAATTCGTCTGCACGCCCTGCATGATGGCGGCCATGCGCTCAAGGCCCATGCCCGTATCGATGTTCTTCTTGGGAAGCGGAGCAAGCGTTCCGTCCTCCTGGCCGTCGTACTGGGTAAACACCAGGTTCCAATACTCAAGGAAGCGATCGCAGTCGCATCCCGGCGCGCAATCAGGGCTGCCGCAGCCGTACTGCTCGCCCTGGTCGAAGTATATCTCCGAGCAGGGACCACAGGGGCCAGTCGGTCCGGCCCGCCAGAAGTTGTCCTCTTCCCCCAAACGTGAGATATGGTCGTCGGGCACACCGAGCTTCTTCCATATCTCGATAGTCTCGTCGTCGTCCAAGTACACGGTGAAGTAGAGGCGCTCGGCCGGCAGGCCCAGTACCTCGGTGGAGAGCTCGTAGGCCCAGGCACACATCTCTTCTTTAAAGTAGTCGCCGAAGCTGAAATTGCCCAGCATCTCGAAGAAGCTCAGATGGCGGCCCGTCGTGCCGATGATGTCGATATCGTTGGTGCGCACGCATTTCTGCACGGTCGTCGTGCCAACGTAGGGGGCCTCCAGATGCTTCTGCTGCAGGAAGTACGGCTTGAACTGCACCATGCCGGCGCTGGTAAGCAGCAAGGACGGATCGTCCGGAATAAGCGAGGACGAGGGCATGCGCTTGCAGCCTTTCGACTCGAAAAAGCTCAGGTACTTCTCGCGGATGTCGGCAGTGCTCAGGTACTCCATGTCGTTGTTCTTCCTGTTCGAATTCCTTGGCATCGGCGTGCGCGCCGATGCCGTCGTATACCCAAAACCGCGCGGCCGCCGCAAAGGGCGCCCCGCGCGGACTTACTCCTCTGATGCAGCGATCAGCTTTCCTTGCCGTCGTCGCTTTCACCCTCGCCGTCACGGTCTTTGCGACGGCGCGCGCGCTTCGCCATCCTAGCCTTCCGCTGCTCGCTGCGCTCGGCCGCAGCCGTGACGTTGGGATGCGGAGACGTGGCATCGGCTATGGGGTCGAGCTCCAGGGTCTCGCCGGGAGTTCCCTTGAAGAACACGCCGTCGGTTGCCACGAGCCGGCGTCCGGTGCGCTTCTCGAAGTAGTACACGAAAACCGACTTCGCCACCGCTACAGCGGGAATGGAGGCCAGCATACCCACCAGCGATCCGGTAAGACCGCTCATGGCACCGCCGAGAGCGGAGCCAGCCATAAGGGCAAGCAGCGTGAGCGCCGGGTGCACGTCCACCGAATCCGCCATGATCTTCGGCGATATGAACGTGTAGACGATCTGCTGAATGGCAATGGTGCCCAGCAAGGCGACGATGGCGATCCAAGGGCTTACGAACACGCCGATGATGGCGGCAAGCGCGCCGCCCAACCACGGGCCGATGATGGGAACAATGTTCAACAGGCCGGAGATGCCACCGAGCGCCGCCCCATTCGGCAGGCCGATGGCAGTAAATAGCACGGCGCACGCCACACCGATGATGGCGCACTGCAAAAGCGTGCCCTTGATGTAGCCACCCATCACGCGCGTAAACGTCACATGGAGCATCTCTAGATCGCCCTGGCGCCGCGGGCTTACCAGGCGACGGGTCTCACGACCGAGCGCCGGCAGCTCCATAAGCACCCAAAAGGCCACCACCAGAGCAAAGCCGACAGCCATGAACATACTGGCAATGGTGCCGCCAACGGACACGACACCCGCAGCGCCCTCGCGGGCGAACGACGAAGCCCAGCTGCCCACCGAGGCGAGAGCCTCCTCCATCCACTTCCGGACCGTCTCGTTCGACAAGATGTCGGCATACTGCGCGTAGAGCTGGTTGCCCCAATCCGTCAGCTGCTGCACGTAGCCAGGAACGCTTTGGATAAGGCTGGTGAACTGGCCGCCCACGCCAAATGCCGGCGAGAACATAAGCAAGGCCACCAACGCCAGCACGCCGAACATGAGCACGTAGGAAATCGCCGTAGCCACCGCGCGGCTCAAACCCAGCTTCTCCAATTTGCTTACAGGACCACGCAGGCAGAATACGATGATAGTTGACCACACGACGATGCCCACCGGCACCGACAGAATGCCCATCAGGTAGACGAGCACCCCGGTGAGCAGGATGCCGCCGACAATGGTCCATACCGACAGGAAACGACGGCGCGCCTTGAGCGCCTTGACCTGTTCCCGCTCGACTTGATCGCGGTCGTCCACATGCGCTCCTTGCTGTTATTCGGTCTTGCCTGGCTGAACCGGAGCGTCGCCTGCCTTAGCAGAAGTGCCCGCAACGCCGCTACGATCGCCTTCATAGGTGAAATAGCCCGGCTCCGCATCGGTATCGGCAGAAACAGCGGAAGTCACCGCGTCGGTCATGCTCTCAGCAGCCTGGGAGGTCTTTTCAGCAGCGGCCTGCTTGGCAGCCGTGCGCTCCTCGCGCTCGACGCGCTGTTCCGCCATGAAGGCCCGCTGGTCGGCCACCGCCGCCTCGGCAACTTGGGCCGAGCCCCTCACCACGTTCTTGATGGTATCGGCAGCCTTCATCTGCCCCAGGGCCACGGACTCGTCGCTCGCACGCTGCGATTTGAACAGGTTGCGCACGCGCGTTGTCACGTTATTGACCATCTCCATAGGAGCGCTGGTCACCGTGTCCACTACGTCGACGGCAGAAGAGACCGAATCGGTTATCTCGTTCACGTCCTCAAGGATCTGGTCGATGCGCATAATCTCCAAGTTGGCCGCATCAACCGTGAGAGACACGCGTTCGACCAAAGGATCGACTTTCGCCGCAACGGGCTCGAGCGAGGCGGAGATACGCCCGACGGAGTCCACCGTGGGCTCGAGGGACGCCGTAATGCGCTCGACAGAGCCCAGCGTGGGCTCAATTTGCTTCTGGATCTCGCTGACCGTCTTGCGTGTTTTGCGCACGGTCATGACCAGTTCGATGACCAGCCAAACGAGGGCCGCGCCGACAAGTATGAATACGATCGGCAACGCTATGTTGACAACTTCGCTGAAATCCATGATGACCTCCTGAGCTAACACAAGTTTTCACTATACCACGTCCACCTCGGATTCTATACAGGCCAGATCACGTTTTCACCCTGCTTCCATAGGCGGTACTGATCGGTTACTTTGAGTGCGGCGTGGGGTTTTCAGCGTCGGATTCCGAAGGGCCCTCGCGTCTTTCGGGGCCTTTGCTGCCGCGTCCGTCATCATGCGGAAGATCGCCCGGCTTCCGCGTCGTCCGAGCACGCGGCGGCGCCTCAAAACGATCGCGCGCCGTTGCGTCAGAGCGGTAGGCCTCCCAGCCTCGATCTCCCGGCTGGTAGAACGCGCCACGCGCAAGGCCGTCGGGCAGGTACTGCTGCTGAACCCAGCCACCCGGGTAGCTGTGAGGATACAGGTAGGAGCCATAGTTCTCGGAGCCGGGACGGTGCCGGTCTCGCAGGTGATCGGGCACCTTGCGCGCCGGACCGCGCCGCACCTCGGACAGTGCCTCGAAGATGCCGCATGTGGCATTCGACTTGGGGGCCAACGCCATGTACACGGCAGCCTGCGCTAAGTTCAACTGGCACTCAGGGTATCCGATGACCTCTGCCGATTTGAAAGCGGCCTCGGCGATAAGCAGTGCCTGGGGGTCGGCATTGCCAATGTCTTCCGAAGCCAAGATAAAGATGCGGCGCGCGATGAACTTCGGATCTTCGCCCCCATCGATCATACGGGCAAGCCAGTACAGCGCAGCATCGGGATCGCTACCCCGCATCGACTTGATAAACGCGGAGATCACATCGTAGTGCATATCCTTGTTCTTATCATAGGGAAGCGCACGATGCGGCGTTGCGGCACGTATGGCGCCCTCGTCTATCTTGGCGGGTTTCGCAGGCGTGCCGGGGGCCATCATACCAGCAGCCAACTCGAGCGTCGTGAGCGCTGTGCGGCCATCGCCTCCCGCCAGAAGCACGATGGCATCGCGCGCCTTCGCGTCGAGACGGTACCGCCCGTTCAGCCCCCGCTCGTCGGTTACGGCACGACCGACCAACTCCGCAATATCGTCATCGGACAGCGCATGCAGCTCCACGATACGAGAGCGGCTGATCAAAGCGGAGTTCACTTCGAAAAACGGGTTTTCCGTCGTAGCTCCCACCAGCACCAAAACACGATCCTCCACCGCATGCAGCAGCGCGTCCTGCTGGCTGCGGTTGAACCGGTGTATCTCATCGATGAACAGAATAGTGCGCAATCCACTCATCGAAAGACGCTTATCGGCCGCATCCATCTCGCGGCGCAAGTCGGCCACCGAGCCGCCGATAGCCGACACTTCCACAAACGTGGCCTTCGTCGTCTCTGCAACGACGTGCGCAAGCGACGTCTTGCCCGTGCCTGCCGGCCCGAACAGGATGACCGAGCTCAGATGATCCTGCTCGATAGCGTTGCGAAGCCAGCTTCCCGGCCCTACCGCCTCACCCTGCCCCACCAGTTCGTCAAGCGAACGCGGACGCATACGCACCGCCAACGGCGCGACTTTCGACTTGCGTTCGTTCTCTATCTCAGTAAATAACGTATCCATGTCCGCCATAGTATCATACGAACGTCTGTTTGCCTAGAGCATTCGTTTGTCCGCTGTTTGTAAAAACCGGGGAACAGCAGCATGTCAAGTCTTTATTTTGCCCAAAGCAAACGTATACTTTAAAGCAGGTCCTGCCCTCGAAGCCACACTTTGCGATGGACCGATGCTGATACATGAGGGAGCTCAAGATAGCGTGTGGAATGGAGATTCGCATCTGTTGATGCGAAAGCCAGGAAGCAAGCTGCGAGCACCCACCTTTTAAGGTGGGTTCATCCTCCTGGCCGGGGGCCGGGCTTCAGAAGAACCGCAGATAAACTGCGGTTTTCTTTTGCCCTAGATTACCTAGGATATCCATGCCGCACTATACAGCCGGCAACCTCAGCACAAACGTGGTGCCAACGCCCTCGGCAGTTTCCACGTCGATGGTTCCATGATGATACAAGACCGCGTGCTTGACGATGGCCAGGCCAAGACCGGTCCCTCCCGTCTCCTTCGAGCGGCTTTTGTCCACCCGGAAGAAGCGCTCGAACACCTTGTCCCGCAGCTCCTCGGGAATGCCCGGGCCGGTGTCGCTGACGCGCACGACCACTGAGCGGCGCGCCTCGATCGCCTCGCCCTCCTCGCCGGAAGCACCCTCTGGCACCGAGAACGGAGGGGAGGCTGCGGCCGCACCGCCCTCTTCCACCTCGAAGCGCACGACGACGCTCCCACCCTCATGGTTATAGCGGATACCGTTCTCCACCAGGTTATAGATCATTTCCTCGGCAAGCGTCTCCGTGCCGGCAATAGAGGCAGGCGATCCTTCGACCCGCACCTCGATACCCTGGTCGGCAGCAAAGCTTCCCAGACGTCCCGCCACACGCTCGGCCACGGCATGCAGGTCGATGCGCCTCGACTCATCGCCGAATGCCGATTCGTCCAAGCGGGACAAGGTAAGCACGTCGTTGATAAGCGACCGCATGGCCTGGGCCTCTTCGTAGATAAGGCCGGCGAACTTCTGGCGGTCGGCCGGTTGCACCATATCGTTCTTCATAAGCTCCGCATAGCCGGATATCACTTGCAAGGGCGTCTTCATCTCGTGGCTGACGTTGCTGGAGAAGTCGCGGCGCATGTTCTCGGCAGCAGCAAGCTCGCGGTTCTGCTGCAAGAGGCGACGCTGCTGCTCGTCGATGCGAATGAGCAGGGGGTCCATCTCCTCGTATATCTCGTTCTCCAGCGGATCGGCGAAGTTGAGCGCGTCGATGGGCTTCATAATGCGGCGCGTGAGCGTGCGCGACAGCACGAACACGAGGATGCCCGACACTATCAGCGCCACGACTACCGGCATGGCCATGCTACCCAAGAACGCCAGCAGCGAATGACGCGATTCGGACAAGCGAACGATACTTCCGTCGTCCAGCTTCACCGCAGCGTATACCGTATCGGTGCCCAACGTGTCGGAGTGCCGCATGATAGCCGCCTTGCCGGCAGCGTCGGCTTCGCGCACCTCGGGCCGATCGGCGTGGTTCTCCATGGTAGCGGGATCGACGGCGCTGTCGTAGAGCACCGCCCCGTCGTCTGCAATAAGCGTGTAGCGCACCACTCCCGTGAACTGCTCTTCCAAGGCGGGAATATTCGCCGCCGTGGGAGATGCGTTCAGGTAATCGGCAGCATCCTGCGCACTCGAAGCCAGCTCGGCTTCGGCATCGCGCTCGTAGGACAGGTAGTAGATGGTGGTCAGAGCCGTGGCGAACACGAGGATGATGCCTAGCGTGAACACCAGCATGCTCGAGAACAGCTTGCCAGCCAGGCTGCGCACGGTGAAATGGGTCGGGCTCATGGGCGTTTGATGCAGTAGCCCACGCCACGCACCGTCTGGATGCAGGCATCGGCCCCCTCGCCTGCTGCGGAGAGCTTCTGGCGCAGGGTCTGCACATGCACGTCCACCGTGCGCGTCTCGCCCACGTAGGTCATGCCCCACACCGCCTCGAGCAGCTGGCTGCGCGAGAGCACGTGGCCCTCGTTCTGCATGAGCGTGCGCAGCAGGTCGAACTCCTTCAACGTAAGGGTGACCGGCTCACCGTCGACCGTGACGATATGGGACGAAACGGCAAGCTCGACCGGGCCGCAAGCGAACTCGTCGTCTGCCGCAACGGCCGGTGCAGCTGCACGGCGCAGAAGCGCGTTCACGCGCGAAACCAGCTCCATCATGCCGAAAGGCTTGGCCAGATAGTCGTCGGCGCCGGCATCCAGGCCGCTGACCGTGTCGAACTCCGTGCCCTTGGCCGTCAGCATCATCACCGGCAGATGCCTGGTCGCGGAATCCGCCCGCAGCACATGCAGGATTTCCAGCCCGTCAATCTCGGGCATCATGATATCGAGCAGCACCAACTCGGGCAGACGCTGCTTGCAGGCAGAGAAGAACTCCCCCGCCGCCGCGAACCCGCAGGCCTCGAAGCCTGCCTGGCATAGCGCGTAAACGGTGAGATCGCGGATATTAGTATCGTCTTCAACGTAGTAAATCACGGGGTGTTCCTTATCGACCGAGGCTGACTCGCCACTTGAACCCATTTTACCCGAATCTACCCGCCACATAATCGGCGGTACGGGGATCTTGCGGACTTGTGAAGATGTCGTCAGTCTCGCCGGATTCCACCATCTCACCCAACAGGAAAAACGCCGTCTTGTCGGACACGCGCAGCGCTTGCAGCATATTGTGCGTGACCATGATGATGGTGTAGCGCTCCTTCAGCTGTGCCACCAGCTCCTCGATCTTTGCCGTGGAGATGGGGTCGAGTGCGCTGGTGGCCTCGTCCATGAGCAGTACTTCGGGGCGCACGGCCAGTGCACGGGCGATGCACAGGCGCTGCTGCTGGCCGCCGGAAAGGCCCAGCGCGTTCTTCTTCAGGCGATCCTTCAACTCGTCCCAGATAGCCGCGTCGCGCAGGCTCTGCTCCACGATGGCATCCAAGTCCTCGCGCTTCTTGATGCCGTGCGTGCGCGGGCCGAACGCCACGTTGTCGTACACGCTCATGGGGAACGGGTTGGGCTGCTGGAACACCATGCCCACACGACGGCGAAGCGCGTTCACCTCGACATCGCGGCGGATGTCTTGGCCATCAAGCGTGATGGAGCCCTCGATACGGCACCCTTCCACGAGGTCGTTCATGCGGTTCAGGCTTTTCAGCAACGTGGACTTGCCGCATCCTGACGGGCCGATGAGCGCGGTTACCTGATTCTCGGGGAACTCGAGGTCGATGTTTTTCAGCGCCTTGAAGTCCTTGTAGTACAGATCCAGGTCGGCAACGCCCATTTTAGACACGGCGGGAACAAGCCCCGCACTGCGATGGGCGCGCACGCTCACGTTAGGCTGGTAGCTAGGCCGCTCCAGCGTGGAGGAGGACCCCGTCATCATGAAGGGAGTCGCCGTTGCCGCAGGAGCCATCGCTACCGCAGCCGCCATCCCTGCCGCAGGAGCTATCGCTACCGCAGCGGCTCCGCTGCTCGCCGAAGCCACCCGTACCGATGCGGCGCACGCCTCAGTACGCTTCTTACCCCACAATGCGTTAATCATGTTGCCTTCCTTTGCTCATCTTACGGGCGGCGAACGTGGCCAGCATGTTCAGCAGCACCACCATCGCCAGCAGCACCACCGCCGTCGCATACGTCTCGTTCACGTGCAAACCTTCGCTGGCCAGCACGTACATGTGCACTGCAAGCGTTCGGGTGGAGTCGAATACCGCGCCCAAGCCCTCGGCGAAGTTCGGAATCTGGGCGATGGAGCCCGCCGTGAAGATAAGGGCCGCCACCTCGCCCACCACACGGCCGAGGCCCAGGATGATGCCACCCAAGATGCCGGGAATGGCCGTAGGCAACACGCAGCGGAATACGGTGCGCAAACGTCCCGCGCCCAGGCCGAAGCCGCCTTCGCGGTAAGCATCCGGCACGGCGATGAGCGCCTCTTCGCTCGTGCGCATGACTACCGGCAGGATCATGATGGCCAAGGTGCAGGCGCCCGCCAGAAGCGACAGGTTCCAGCGCAACGCCGTCACGAAGAACAACATGCCGAACAGGCCGTAGATAATAGAGGGGATGCCCTGCAGCGTCTCGGTGGTGGTGCGCACCAACTGCACGAACTTGCTGCCGCGTGGCGCGTATTCCACCAGATAGATTGCCGAGCTCACACCGAGTGGTACCGCCATGAGCAGCGACAAGCCGGCCATGAGCAGCGTATTGACAAGTGCTGGCATGAGCGACACGTTCTCAGACGTGTACTCCCAGGCGAACAGGCTGGGCGTGAGGTACGGCACGCCTTTCACCAAAATGTAGCCCACGATGAACACGAGTACGGCCGTAGTGATGAGCGCGCCCAGGTACACCAACGTGCGCAGCAGGGCCGACACCACGCGGCGGGAACGCGCACTGCGCGCCTCGGCCACGGCGTACATTTCGGCGAAGCGGTCGCTGCATTCTGCCTGTGCGCCGGTCATTTCACCTCACCCCGCTTCTTGATAAGGTTGAACAGCATGGTGATAAGCAGGATGAACACGAACAGCACCACGCCGGTGGCCACGAGCGCCCCGCGGTGCAGATCGGCCGCATAGCCCATTTCCAGCACGATGTTGGCCGTCATGGTGCGCACGCCGCTGAAGATGCTCTCGGGGATGACCGGCTGGTTGCCAGCCACCATGATCACTGCCATGGTCTCGCCGATAGCGCGCCCTACGCCCAGCACGACACCGGCCATGATACCGGAGGTCGCCGCGGGCACGAGCACCTTGAACACCGCGCGCTCATGGTCGGCGCCCAGCGCGAGCGCCCCTTCGTAGTACTTCTTCGGCACCGCGTCGAGCGCGCTTTGCGCCACGGTGATGATGGTAGGCAGAATCATGATGCCCAAGAGGATGGCCGCTGCCAGCAGCGACAACCCGTTGCCGGGTGCATTCACGCGAATGAACGGCACGATCATGACCAAGCCGAAGAAGCCGTATACCACCGACGGGATTCCCGCCAAAAGCTCCACGCCCGGCTTGAGGAAACGCGCCACGCGACCGCTGGCGAACCGAGAAAGATAGATGGCGCACAAAAGTCCTACGGGCACGCCCAGCACGATGGCGCCTGCGGTGACGTAGATGCTGCCCACGATCATGGGGAAGATGCCGTACAGGTCGTTGCCTGGCTTCCAGGTGGTGCCGAACAGGAAGTCCGGCAGGCCTATCTGGGCAATGGCCGGCAGGCCGTTTGCGAAGAGGAAGACGCAGATAAGCGCCACCGCGAGGATCGATATCCCCGCGGAGGCGATAAAGAACACCCGCGCAACGCCTTCCTTGATATGAAACTTCGTCATGGAAATTCTCTGCTGTCCGGGAGGCCTCGCTTACGCGAGGGCGTCTTCCCACGTGGTGGTAGCACCGGTGTAGATGGCCTTCACCTGGTCGCTGGTGATGTCGCCGATCGTAGCACCCTTGCCGACGATAACCGCGATGCCATCCTGCGCGATAACGGTGGGCTTCACGCCGGCAGCCGTCTCGGAGTCCTTGAGCTCACGGGAGGCCATGCCGATGTCGCAGGTGCCCTCCGTAGCCATATTCACGCCGGTGGTGGAGTCGGACTGCTGCACCTCGATGTTCACGCCGCTGTTCAAAGCCTCGTAGGCCTCGGCCAGCTTCTCCATGACCGGGCTCACCGAAGAGGAGCCCGCAACCACGACCTTGCCGCTCTTGCCGGAGGCGGTGTAGGCCTTAGCGCCGTCTTCAACCGCGATGTAACCGCTGTCCTCGACGACCTTCTGGCCCTCGGCGCTCATGATGAAGGCAATGAAGTCCTGGGCCGTATCGGACAGGCCGTCCTTGGTCACGATATTGAAGGGGCGGGAAATCTTGTACTCGCCGCTCTTCACGTTGGCAGCGGTCGGCTCGGTGCCATCCACCCGGAGGGCCGCCACCGTGTCGTTCAGAGAGCCCAGCGAGATGTAGCCGATGCCGTTCGGATCGCCCGCCACCGACGTCATCATAACCGACGTCGAGTTTGTGATGGAGGCGGCCGTAGTGGTCATGTCCACCTTCTTGTCGCCCTGCTTCTCCTCGATACCGAACAGCTCGATGAATGCGCCACGCGTGCCGGAGCCATCCTCACGCGAGTAGACCGACACCTCGCCAGAGGGAGACGAGGACGAGCTGCCGTCGCTCGATCCCGAGCCGGCATTGCCGCCGCCCGCGCAACCTGCAAGGGCGAACAGGCCCAGTGCCATCACAGCCCCCATTGCAACCAGTGCCAAACGCTTCTTCATGTTCTTCCTTTCATTGGCGTCCCGAGAACGCGAATTTCTTGGTTTCGCACGCACTGCGCGAATGCTTGTCGCGCGGTGCGAAGAACATGATGGGCAATCACCATCAAAAGCCGGTAGGAGATAGGTTAAGTTTTGGTAAAGCCTGGTATACGCCTTTTCCGCGGAAAGGCAGCCGCACAAAAGCAAGGCAGCCGACAGCGCTGCAACTCAAAACGAGGCAGAGAGGCCCGGTCGCAAACGCTAGGCAAGGCAAGATTGCCTCTTCTCGCAGTTTTATCCGCACGACGAGGGAGGGCACGCTACAATAGAAGCGAAGAGACTATTGGGGGACGGCAAAGAAGGGGGCACGACTCAATGAAGCTATCCGCGCGCAATACGCTGAAAGGCACCATCACGGCTATCCATCCGGGAGCAGTGAACGCCATCGTAATCATGGAGCTCGAAGGTGGGCAGCTTATCACGTCGACGATTTCCATGGGGTCGCTCAAAGAACTACAGCTCGAAGTAGGGAAAGAGGCGTATGCCATCGTCAAAGCATCGTCGGTCATCATCGGTGTCGACGAGTAGCTGAACGCGCACCGTGCTCGAAAAAATCCGAGCACGCGAATCAACGTGAAACGGCCCTCCAGTCACCTCTGGAGGGCCGTTTCACATTCCGGGGTTTTCGCACCGCCGAAGCGGCTGATACTCACGCTGCTAACAAGCTGGCAAGCTCTTCTTTGCCCTTAAAGGGCGAGGCCTGCTGCGTCTTAACATCCACAACTTCGCCTTCCCATTTATCGGCATCGTCTTTGTCAAACTTTTCGGTGCGCACGATTCGATCGAACGTCACCTCGTCGCGCTCGGGAAGGTCGGTACGATCGAAGGAGTACTTCAGCTCCGAGAGCGTACCTTCAAGCGCATCGGTTACCGTCATGCCCTCCTCGAGCGCAGCCAGATCAACCAAGCCGGCCTCGCTATTGAACAGTTTACCCGGTGCGAGGTACGTAGTACGCACGCGCTGCTGGCGCTTTTTCTCCACGAAGCGAATGCCGAACACCAAGCCCAGCACCACCGCCCACCACACAATCGCAATGACCAAGTCCAGCGGGTCGTCAACGAAGTTGAACCCGAGGTAGTACCACAGCCACAAAAAGAAGCCTGCGCCTAGGGCCAGAACAGCCGCGATAATCCAGTTGCTCTTCTTCATGCTAGGCCTCCTTCCCTTCCGTCGTTGTCGGCGCAACAAGCGGAACCGTGCTTTCATCTTCAATGCCCAGCACATCGTTTTCGAAGCCCTTCAGCTTGCTGGTGAAGCGGACGCGGCGAACCAGCACGCCGGCACCGTAGAGCAGGGTGATGATAATGCCGATGATCAGGTAATAGTGCACCCAACAATTCACCACGTCGTAGCCCGCAAGCGGCGTCTCGTCGTCGCCGATGGTTTCCTCGTCGGGACCGGTCAGAGGCGTGGCAATCGGAGCAATAACCGTCTCGGCGATGTCCTGCAAGGCGTTGATTACCGGAGCCAACGGACCCTCAGGAACCACACCCGGCGTGGGCGGCGGCGTGGGCGTAACCGGCGTCGGCGGATTGAGGGGCGCAACCGGCACAACCGGAGCAGCCGTGATAACGAAGGTGCCCGGAACCACCGTCACCGTATAGTTCTTGTTGGCGGTGAAGCCTGCCGTGAGCACCTCGGCGTACGTGCCTTCGCCGTTCGACGCAGTATTGGTGCGGCTGTAGACAATCGCGCCCAGATCACCCTCGGCCACCAGGCCCGCAACCGTACCCGTGAAGACCGGATCGGCAGTGCCAGCAATCTTGGAAGCGTTGTTCACCACAATCGTGACGGCCTTCGGCGTAACGGTAAGCGAACCGGGTACTATCTCGATGCCAGCATAGTTGCCCGTCACGTTCTCGCCCGCCTCGTTGCGAATGACGACATTGGTGACCGTGCCCTCGCCCGTACCAGCATCGGTCTGCGATCCGCCGTACTCGAACTCGACGGTATCGCCCGGCTGCAAGCCCACGATGGTAGACTCGCCAGGAACCAGCGGCTGGCCGTCATAGGGTTTCGTCGTATTGCCCACAATGATGTTCACCGTATCGGCCGAAGCAACCACGAACGTGCCAGGCTCGGTTTTCACCGTATAGTTCGGGTTGCCGAACACCACGTTGTCGACCGTGATGTCGTAGGAGCCGGCACTTTCGCCGGGCGCGCGGTTCACGTCGTAGGAGCCTGTGAACGTATCGTCACCCTGAAGACCGGTGATCGTAGCGGTCAACTCGCCATCAGGCTTGCCGTACGTCTTGCCGCCATCGTCTGCTTTGATAACAAGCTCAGCCGGGTTGATTTTGAGCCAGCCGTCAACGACGTTGAGCGTCACCTGGTAGTTTGCGGATTCTACGTTGAAGCTGTCGGCCGTAAGGCCCATGGGGTAGGTTCCGACATCCGTGCCCGCAGCGCGCGCGTGAGCGTCGGCCTTGAGCGCCACCACTATGCCATCGGGCATGGAGCCTAGCGTATAGCCCTCAACCGCCTGCTCGCGGCTGTTGTACGTCTTCGAATCGGTAGCTCCCGTAATAGCAATGTTGAATGGTACAGGGGTGATGATGAACTCACCCGGAACAACATTCACGTTGAACTGGCCCGTAACGTCGTTGCCGGCGGCATCCATGACCTTGGCGGTTCCCGTCACTTCAACCGTACCGGAATCGGCCACATTGGAACCCGTCTTGGAAGCAGCGAGGCCCGTGACATAGTAGACCTGCCCGTTGACCGCGATCTCGATACCCTTGTCGGTTTCGTTCTTGAAGCCCTCAACCGTCAAGTCGGTGCCGTCGTACCTCTTGGAGCCGCTGTTGGTAGATACCGTGACATCGAACTTCGTCGCACGGTCGTTCACCGTGAGGGTACCGTTGGCGTAGACCACCTCGTAGTTAGAGGCGAGGCCCGTGCCGAACATGGCGTTGCTGGGCACGTTGTTGCTGGTACCCGGGTAGAGCTGGCTACCCACCACCGTCGCCGAGGTGATGGCGTCGGAGTTCACCAGGCCCATGCCCTCGCCGGGAGACTCAACGCTCCAGCCCGCATCCGCAAGCGGCGTGCCGTCGTAGTCCTTAGAGCCGGAGGCCGCCTTCACGGTCACCGGGCGTTTGTTGATGGTAAGCTCGGCCAGGTCGGTCGTGTCCACCGCGAACTGGGCGGTCACATCGATGCCCTCGGCGTCGTACACCTTGGCGGTGCCGCCGATAGCTGCAGTATAGGCTGCCACGCTGCCGGCGGCGGTAAGCTTGACGTCGGTGCCGGTCGCGCGTGCGGTGAGGCCTCCGACCGTGTAGGTCTGGCTGTCGAAGGTAAGATTGTCGAACTCCACGCCCTCGACCTGCTGTTCAGAGCCATCGAAGATGACGGTGGCATCGTTAGCCAACGCTTTGATGACGTACTTAGAGGCGTCGGGGCGGTCGGTCACGGTAAGCGTGCCGACGCTTTTCTCAACCTGATAGTCGCTTGCCAAAACACCGTCGTTGTACTTGATGCTATACGTGTTGTCCACCGTGCCGGGAAGCGTCACGGATGCGTCGTACTCGTACGTTGCGCCCTCGCCCGTTGCCCAACCGTTCTCCACGGCCAACGCCGCTCCGTTGTTGGCAAACGCCGCGCCGTCGTACATCTTGCTCAACGTTTGCGACTTAAGCTCCAGCGTGCGCGGCTCGATGGTCAGCGACAACGACACGTTTTTGTCGACCGTAAACTGCGACGTCACGTCGATGCCGTCCCTGTCGCGAACCACCATGGTGCCCTCGACGGGAGCCGTGTAAGCCTCCACGCTGTCAGAAGCACCGCGCTTCACATGCGTCGCCTCAACCGAGGCGCTCAGGCCGGTGATGGTGTAGGTCTGGCCGTTGAACACCGTGGTCTTGTAGGAAGGGCCGGCAAGCGTGTACGTGGCACCGTCGTACCTATGGCTCTCTTCCAAGCCGGTCAGTTCCACCACGTACTTGTTCTCGGCAGCACGATCGGTCACGGCAAGCGCGCCTTCAACGTAATCGACCAGGTAGTTCTTCGGGTCGCCCTTGCCGAACACCGCTTTGCTCGCCTTGTTGGCAGAAGCACCCGGATAAAGCTGAGAGCCCTCCACCGTAGCAGCGATGATGGTATCGCCACCAACCAAACCGGCGTTATCGATGGGGTCGGCAACGGTCCACGTGTTGCGCACCAGCGGCGTGCCGTCGTATTCCTTGGCAGCGTTGTCCGCCGTCACGGTAACGTGGCGCTCGGTGATGGCCAGCTCGCCAGGGGTAGGTTTGACGTTGAACTGGTCGGTGACGACGTTACCCGCGGCATCGTACACTACCGGCGTGCCGGTTATATTCACCTGACCGGAATCGGCAACGTTCTTGCCGGTCTTCTCAGACGTCAGACCCGTCACATAGTAGGCCTGGCCGCCGGCCGTAACCTCGATGGCCTTGCCTATGCCCGGAACGTCTACTTCGTTCTCGAAACCGGACACCGTGTAGTCGGAGCCGTTGTACACGCCGCCGCCGGACTTGCCCGTGATATCAACTTCGTACTTGGCGTCGCGCGCCTTCACCAGTAGAGTGCCGAACACCTGGTGTACGTCGTAGTTCGAAGACGAGGCAGTGGCCTTCCACGTCATGGTAAACGTGTTGTTGTCAGAGCCCACGAGCGTCCGCGTACCCGTCACGGTAAAGAAGGGCTCTTCTCCGGCGACGAAACCGTCGCCGGAAACCTCAACGCCGTCCTTCTTCAGCGGGGTGCCGTCGTACACTTTTTCGTCAGAACCCGACGTCGCGGTAACCGAACGCGGCGTGACAACAAGCTTGGCCAAATCGGTCGTATCAATGCTGAACTGGGCGGTAACGTCGTTGCCCTTCGCATCGAACACGACGGCCCTGCCCTGAATGGGAGCCGTGTAGGGAACAACAGCCCCGCTGGCATCGCGGTTCACGTTGGTGCCAGACACGGTGGCCGTCAAGCCCTCGATCGTGTACTTCTGGCCGTTGAACATGAGCGTGTCGAACGTCACGTCCGAAACAACATGCTCGGAAGCGTCGTACCGAGCCGTGCCGTCGGCCGCAAGGGCCTTGACGGCGTACTTGACCGCGCGGTCCGTCACCCTGAGCGTGCCGTCGGCGTAGCCGACCTCGTAGTTGCGCGCGTCGGTGTTCTGCCCGAACACGGCATCGCTCGATACGTTGAGGGAGTCGCCCACCACCAGCTGGGAGCCGGCTACCGTCGCATCTTCGATGGTATCGCCAGCAACCAGACCAGTGGCAACGTCACCGGTAGCCACCGTCCATGAAGGATCGGTTAAAGGCGTGCCGTCGTATTCCTTGTCGGCGCTGCCAGCCATAACGGTAACGTGGCGCGCATCAATGGTGAAGCTGCCCTTATCGGCCGTGATGTTGAACTGGGAGGTAACGTCGTTGCCCGCTTCGTCCCTCACGATGGCCGTGCCCAGGGGGTCAACGGTGCCGGACTGCGCAACATTCTTTCCGGTCTTCGAGGCGGCGAGACCCGTTACATAGTAGGTCTTGCCGTCGGCGACTACCGCAATACCCTTGCCGTCAACCTGGTTCTTGAAGCCGGAAACCGCAAGATCGGTGCCGTCGTAGGTCTTCGAACCCGAGTTGGCCTCGACCGAAACCGCGTACTTGTCGGCACGGTTGTCGATGGAGAGCGTGCCGGAAATCTTCGTAATATGGTAGTTGCCCCCATTGGTGCCCTCGTTGAGCACAACCTTAAAAGCGTTGGGGGAGCTGGCAGCAGGCAGCGTCACCGACGAACCAGTGAAATCGTAAGTAGCGCCCTGACCCTGGTCCGTCAGCCACCCGGTCTCGGTCTTCAAGCCATTCGTGCCGTTCTCCAGAGGCGTGCCGTCGTATTCCTTGTGCAGGTCTTTGGACTCCAGCACAACCTCGCGCGGCGTGATGGTCAGACGTCCGCTCGTCGACGTAACGTTGAACTGATCCGTTACCTCGACGCCCGCCTCGTCCTTGACCACGGCGGTGCCATCCACCGGGATGGAAGCGTTCGATTCGGCAACGTCGGTGCCGCGAGCTTCCGACGTCAAGCCCGTCACATAGTACTGGTGGTCATCGGCGGTAACCTCGATGCCCTTTTGGGTTTGATTCTTGAAGCCAGACACGCTCAGCGCCACTCCGTCATAGGTCTTCTCGCCGGAATTGGCCTCCACCTTGACCTGGTACTTGGCTTGGCGGTTGTCGATCTTGAGCGTTCCCTCGGCCTTATGAAGTTCGTAGTTGCTTTCCAGCGTGGTACCGAAATCGATGGTGAACGCATTGGGGGCCGTTTGGTTGGGCTTTGTCACTTCGCCGGTGAACACGTACGTGGCACCTTCGCCCTCGACGAAGCCTTCTTCCTTGACGAGACCATGGTCGCCGTTGGTCAGCGCAGTTCCGTCGTAGTCCTTGGAGAAGCTGCCCGACTCAAGGTAGAGCGGGATGGCCGTAATGGCAAGCGTGCCAGCGTTGAGAGCGAGATCCACCTCGTCGGTTACGTTGTTGCCGTAGACGTCGAACACCGTGGGTGTGCCCTCGATGGCGACCGTGCCCGAGTCGCGAACGTTCTTGCTGATCCTAGAAGCGGTCAGCCCGGTGACGTAGTAGGTCACGCCCTTGGCAGTCGTTACTTCGATGCCCTTATCCGTCTCGTTCTCGAAACCGGACACCGTGAAGTCCTTGCCGTTGTAGGGTTGCGAACCGCTCTTGCCCTGAACCGCAAGATCAAGCGGATTGGGGTTGCGTGTAATGAAGAGCGTACCAATCTCCTGCGTCAGGGCGTAGTTGCCGAGATTGGTGCCACTGTTGGGCACCATCTCAAACGCGTTGTCCACCGGGCCCTGTTGGGGAGTGAGTACGCTGGCGCCGAAGGTGTACGTGGCACCTTCATCTGCCGCCCAACCGTCCTGGCTTTCAGGCATATTGCCGCCGTTGGTCAGCGCGGTGCCGTCGTAGGGCTTGCTTTCGGTCTTCGACTTCACCGTAAGAGGAGCCTTGGTTATAGTGAGCGAACCCGCCGCCAGATCGACCTTGAACTGGCTGGTCACATCGTTGCCGGCGGCATCTTTGACCACGGCTGCACCGGTTATGGGAATAGACGCCACCGAGTCGGAGACGTTCTTACCTGCAGCTTCGGACGTCAATCCAGATACATAGAAGGTCTTGCCTTCAACCGTTATTGCGGTACCCAAGGCAGTGCTGACACCTTGGAAGCCGGATGCGGTGTAGTCGGCGCCGTTGTACACGCCGCCGCCGGAGTTCGCCACAACCGTGGCCTGATACTTCTCGGCATCGGTGCGGTCGACAATCTTCAGCTCGCCGTACTGAGCGTCGATGGCGTAGTTACTTGCCGAGGTTCCCTGGTTGAGCTGGTAGGCGTACCTGTTGGCAGCAACCTCACCCGGCAGCAGCACCGAGCCTTCGAAAGTATAGGTCGCACCCTCTCCCGGGGCCCATCCGCCACCGATTACCGCAGGCAGCGTGCCGTCGTTGACCAACGGAGTGCCGTCGTAGGCCTTACTCAGGTCGATGGACTTGAGCACAACCGACGCAGGTGTAATGGTAAGTTTGCCAGGAACAGGCTTGATGTCGAACTGGCTCGACACATCGTTGCCCGCTTCGTCCTTCACTATGGCAGCGCCCGAAACCGTCACCGCCCCGGAATCAACAACATCCTTGCCGGTCTTCTCGGCCACAAGGCCCGTCACGTAGTAGGTTTGGCCCTCTGCGGTTATTTGGATACCCTTGTCAGCGACCTCGTTCACGAAGCCGGACGCGGTGTAGTCGGTGCCGTTGTACACGCCGCCACCGGAGTTAGCGGTAACCTCGACCTCGTATTTGGCATCGCGGTTCTTTACCGTGAGGGTGCCGACGATTTCGGTGAGTTCATAGTTATGCACCGAGGTGCCCGCATTCCAAGACGTAGTGAACGTGTTGGGGGCGAAGCCCACAAGCGTCTGGGAGCCTGTCACGTCGAACGAGGCCCCTTCGCCCTGGGCAAAACCGTCGCCCGAGAATGCCAGGTTCTTACTCGTCAGCGGAGAGCCGTCATACACCTTCTCGTCGGAAGGCGACGCTACCGCAAGCAAGCGCGGCTTGATGGTAAGCTCGGCTTTGTCTGCCGTGTCAATGCTGAACTGAGCCGTCACGTCCCTGCCAGCAGCATCGCGCACGACAGCCTGTCCTTGAATGGAAGCCGTGTAGGGAACAACAACACCATCATGAGCCCCATCGCGGTTCACGTTAGTGGCTGCCACCGAAGCGGCAAGTCCCTCTACCGTGTACGTCTGGCCGTCAAACGTCAGATTATCGAACGCCACACCCTGAACGGCATGCTCGACAGCGTCATAAAGAACCGACCCCTTTGCAGCGTTTGCCTTGAGGGCGTACTTGACCGCGCGATCCGTCACTTCGAGCGTACCGTTGACATAGTTGACGGCATAGTTGCTTGGATCAACCTGGCCGAACACGGCATCGCTCGACACGTTAGGGGACGTGCCGGGATAGAGCTGCGAACCGCTCACCGTCACGCGATCGATGGTATCGCCCCCTACCAAGCCAGTACTGACATCGGAGGCGGCTACCGTCCACGAGGAATCGGTGAGAGCGGTGCCGTCGTACTCTTTAGCCGTTGGCGTACCGGCGATTACGGTCACGGGACGTGCCGTGATAACAAGCGTACCCGGATTCGAGTTGATCTTGAATTGCGAGGTCACGTCATTGCCTGCGGCATCGCGCACCACAGCTGTGCCGGTGATGGGCACCTCGCCGGAGTCGGCAACGTCTCTGCCGGTCTTTTCAGACACCAAGCCCGTCACGTAGTAGATATGGCCCTCGACCACGATCTCTACAGCCTTGCCAATGCCCGGGGCCTCGACCTCGCCTTTGAAGCCAGACACGGTGTAGTCGGTGCCGTCATACACGCCGCCACCGGAGTTGGCGTTCACGTCAGCGGCGTACTTGGTATCGCGGCTCTTAACCGAAAGGGTGCCTTCGATCTTGTTGAGCTGGTAGTTGTTCTCGAGCGTCCCTTCGTTGTAGGTTATCGCGATGGCGTTAGCAACGCTCATGCCCGGCAGCACAACCGAACCCGGGAAGGCGTAGGTGGCACCTTCGCCCCAAGCCCAACCGTCCTCGACCTTCAGGGGCGCTGCGCCGTTGGTCTGCGGCGTGCCGTCGTATTCCTTGGAAATCGTCTCAGACTCCAACGTCAAAGCGCGCTTGTCGATGGTAAGCGAGCCGGTTTTGAGCGTAACATTAAACTGGCTTGAGACGTCGTTGCCCTGGGCATCCTTCACGACTGCGGTGCCCGTCATCGGAATAGAGGCAACCGAGTCGGAAACGTTCTTGCCCGAAGCCTGAGAGGCCAGCCCCGTCACGTAGTAGGTGCCACCATCGGCGGTCTTCACCTCAATGCCCTTGTCGGACTCGTTTTTGAAGCCCGACACCTCGAGAGCCGCTCCGTCGTAGGTCTTGGAGCCAGAGTTGGCCTCTACCTGGATCTCGTACTTGGCATCACGGTTCTCGATGCTCAGCTGGCCGAAACTAGGCGAGACGGTGTAGTTCCCGGAAAGCGTTCCTTCGTTGAACGCCCAGGTGAACTCGTTGGCTGCGGTTTCGCCAGGCTGGGTTACCGAGCCAGTAAAGGCATAGGCAGCTCCCTCGCCCGTTACCCAACCATCATTAGCTATCAAGGGCGTGGCACCGTTGGTAAGCGCAGTGCCATCATAGGGCTTGCTCAAGTCGGCAGATTTAACGGTGACTTGGGCAGGCGTGATGGTAAGCGAGCCATCAGTAGGAGTGATGACGAACTGACCGGACACGTCGTTTCCGGCAACGTCCTTGACCTTAGGATCGCCCGAAACCGTCACCGCCCCGGAATCAACAACATCCTTGCCGGTCTTCTCGGCCACAAGGCCCGTCACGTAGTAGGTTTGGCCCTCTGCGGTTATCGGGATACCCTTGCCCGCAACCTCGCCCACGAAGCCAGACACAGTGTAGTTAGTGCCGTTGTACACGCCGCCACCGGAGTTAGCCACAACCGTGGCCTGGTACTTCTCGGCATCGGTGCGGTCGACAATCTTCAGCTCGCCGTACTGAGCGTCGATGGCGTAGTTACTTGCCGAGGTTCCCTGGTTGAGCTGGTAGGCGTACTTGTTGGCAGCGGTCTCGCCCGGCAGCAGCACCGAGCCTTCGAAGGTATAGGTTGCGCCCTCTCTCGGGGCCCATCCGCCGCTGAGGACGGTGGGGTCACCGCCGCCGCTCATAAGGGGAGTGCCGTCGTAGGCCTTGCTCAGGTCGGTGGACTTGAGCGTTACCGGGGCAGGCATGATGGTAAGCGTACCCGGGAGCACCTCGATGATGTAGTTTGAGGTGACATCCTTGACACCATCCACGATGCTAAAAGAGATCACTTTGTTGTTGCCTGCAACGTTTTCGCTCACATTCGTAATAGAACCTGAGGTCGTCGCCATCAGCTTATCGCCGCTGGCAAGATTGCCACTTGTCAGAGAAACCTGCGAGCCCGTAAGGGGCGTGCCGTCGTATGTCTTTGACTTGCTCTCGGCCGCGAGAACCAGCTTCGTCTTTTCTTTCCACTGAGCGTAAAGTACGTTCTCACCTTCGTCGATATTGACCCGCGCTGCCGTGCCTGCCGCAAAAGAAGTCCCCGTGCCATCCGCTTTGGTGTTCCAACCCGCGAAATTCATGTCAGCGCGGGGTGCTTGGAAGTTCAGCTCTTTTTCAGTCTTGAGAATCGTCTCGCCATTATTGGCAATATCCATGGTGGTGCGGCTGCCTTCGCCGCCATTGGCATCGTAGATCAACGAGGCCTGAGGTGCCGGTTGCCCCCACTGTGCATAAAGCGTAACGTCCGCTCCACCAAGCTGCACCATGCCGCCGGGGTAGTAGGTCGCACCACTGCCATCAGAACGAGTGCTCCATCCAAGGAACATCTGGTCGGCAGATGGCGCCGCAAGCGTGTTCTTTGCAACTTCGGCGAAGCTACCTTGCGCATACTCGTGTCCGTCCGTCGGCACCTCCCCCGTACCGCCGTTCGCATGGTAAGACACCGAATAGCTTTCGTCGTTGATGTAGTAGGGGTAAAGCTCGATATCGCCATATGCCTGCGTATTGAAGTTGAAGGGTAAATAGGTATAGTCACCGCCAGATCCGGAGCGCGTCATCCAACCGACCCACTTGTATCCCTCAGGAACACGGGCGATCGAAGAAGGCTCGCTGCTTGTCGTCTCTCCGTAAGAGACATCGTGGGTGGCCGCCACCGAAGAAGCGTCCATGTCGATGTAGTAGGTAACCTTATACGTGGGAAGAACCCACTTCGCGTACAAAACCAAGTTTCGCGCTGGCATGGTCGCACCGTTGAAATTGAATTCCGTTCCCTCTGCGAACGTCGGTGACGTGTACCAGCCCGCAAACGTCGATCCTTCCGGCACGCCCGCGTCCTTCGCGTCCGGCGCGGCTCCCTCATCCTTGATCGACCAGCCGTACTTGATAGCCCCGCTCGTACTTACCACGTTTTGGTTGTTGAAAGTAATGGTGTACGCTTTCCTTTGGAAGTAATGGCGGGCCGTCCAGGTGCCATTCACATTGAAAAAGCCTTGGTTCGTACTTAAATCGGCCCCTACCCATTCAAACCCATTCAGAGCATTCGCATAATTAGGGATCGACGCGTGCACGCCTGAGCCCTTGAACACGAGCGTGTCTTCGAGTTGAAACATCGTAGTATCGTATTTTTTCGAATAACTGAAGCTACCACTCTGATAACGGGGATCTTCGGGGCTGAGCTTCTCTATAGCAGCGCCATTGCCAACATCCTCCACGTACAACTCCAAGTGGTGCAGAGCATCACCACAAATGACGTAATAGAGAGTCCTGTCTTCCGTCATCGTCTGAAATGGAGCGATAACCGGATTTTCCGTTGATCCAGGGCTTTTAGGATTGGCTACCCAAACGCGAATCCCATATTTCTTATTTATCGTGACCATCTCGTCAGCCCATTGTGCGGAAATATCGGCACCGTAATTCGCGACAAGGGGATAAGTATCTTTGTAGGCACTTTCTTTATCGCTGCTTTTTGCCGAGCAGCGCAGGTCAATGGTATATTCAGCACGGTTCAAATACACATTGGCGATTGCAGAGCCATCGCCCTTCACCGTAATAGCTTTGTCACTCGACTTATCGGCAGCATCGAGAATATGCTGCTTGTCGATTGAGAAGGAATCGACACGTGTCTTGAACTCTGCTGCACCAGGGAGCGTAACAACTTCGTCGGTTTTCCCTTGATAGTCGAAGGTCGTCACGTAATCATACTGCATCGCATGGGGCGTCGAGTCTGCTGCCTCCAGCCAAACAACAACGTTGTATTCCGCCTCAGCCGCTTCCCATTTCGCGTAGAGCGTCGTGTCTTTTGCGAGTTCGGTGCCAAATGAATAAGCGTCTCCCTTACAGGATTCGTTATCATACCAACCCGCAAAGTCGTAGCCAGATCGAATGGGTTTTGCAGGCTCAACGGAGACGCCACCCACACCGATGAATTTCGGCGCGGTGTACGACCCACCCTGGGCGACGAAGTTCACCCATTTACCCGTTTCGACTTTGGGATACAGCGTGACGTTCGATGTCTTCAGCTCTACCGAGTCAACTTTGTTCTGAAGTTCCTTGTCCGTGTACCAACCGGTCACGCTCTCGTTTGGGCCGAGCGGGAACGCAACGTCGGTCGTAATGATGTCTCCCGGGGTTCCCGACTTAGCGGTATAGACACGAATCTGCCGGTTGTCCATGAAGTACACGTAGTACAACTCGGATGATTTGGCGTAAAGGTCATACGTGGCCGTTTCCGTGACAGCCTGCTCGCCAAAGGTGCTGAATTTGTCTGCCCATTCGCTACCGTTCTTGGCATACCAGCCTTGGAAGGACTGGCCCTCGTCGACAGCAGGCGTCCCGGGCTCGTAGAGGGCATCGCCGGTCTTCACAATCTGCGTGTCTATGAGCGTTGTGCCATCCACGCCATAGAAATTGTAGGTGGCGAGATGAGGAGTCCCCTCAGCCGTCACAACATAGATCGAAAAGTGACTCACGTCAAAACTCTGCGCCGCAGGGTCTGCCTGGCGAGCAGAAACAGGGTCGACACTTGAGCCGTCGTTGGCTACATGGTAAACACCCATGGTGTCACCGGCGATTCCGGCATTGAAGAAACAGACGTTCACCGCCGCATTCGGCTGGATGACGTTGCCCTCAGGACCCACGAGCGTCACGTCGACGGCAACCGCGCTCTCAAGTTCTCTACCCTGACCTTCAACCGTTGCTTCCACCGCATCGATAACGGCAGAACTGGTGATCTGGGTCGCCCGGACCGTGGTGCCCTCAGGGAGCGCGCCTTCGGCGGCAGTTACCTTTACCAACACGTTGCCTGCCTGGGCATAGCCCTCAAACGCAGGGCTGCTCACGTTCGCTACGACTTCTTCGTTCTGAGCGGCCCCGTCCACAACGTCCTTGGTGGCACCTTCGGGTTCAATATCAGCCGTTTCGTCGTTGGCACCGATAACGGTATCGGAGGTGATCGGGGCGGCAGCAACGTCTTCAGAGGGCGTGGCTCCATTCTCCAGCACCTTCTCTTTGCCTTCCACCTTGATGGTGAGGGTGCTGGTCACTTGGTCGCGGGGAATCCGGTACTCGCCCGCGTCGTTAGCGACAAGCTCGACCTCGACATCGGCCACGACCGTCTTCACTTTGTCTAGCTCGAAGCCTTCATCGGCATGGGCGGTGAACAGGAACTCCTTGTTCAGGGGCACTTTGACCGATTCGATGGGAGGCGCAATAGTCTGGCCGAGGTACTCAAGGAATCCGTGCGAGAATTCCAAGGAAACCACGGCAACCCCGGACTCGGCAACCGGAAGGTCGTCGGTCGGGGCTGGCGGTGCGACGGGAGGTATACCATCCTGCGGGGCACCGGTACCTGCATCGGAGGAGCCGGGGGCGGTAGTTTGGTTGTCGCCGGACGTGTCGCCGGACGCGTCGTCAGACGCACCAGGCATGCCAGACGTATCGGCCGTATCGGCCGTATCGGACGCGTCATCCACCGCAGGGGCGGCGGCAGTGGGAGCTGCCGAAGCATCGGAGGCCGAGCCCTCTCCAGCGGCATAGGCGATCGAAGACAAGTTGATAAGCGAAAGCGCCAACACCGCAGAGACAAGGATGGAAAGCGCCTTGCCCTCAATCGTGTGCCGTGCGTCGCAAAGTTTTTCTAGCATGCTCATACGTACCACCGAATCTTTCCCTTGCGCATTTACCTGCGCGTCTGCGGCTCCGCTTTTCTTCCAAGCGGAGCATCCGATTCGCTCATACGTTGTTTCACATGCTGTCTCTACTCTGATGTGGCAGGTGAACTCTGCAAGACAGGGTAAAACCCAACTTCAATGTTACCACTATTCGAAGGCAAATTCTGGTCCTCCATTTTTCCTTCAACTGAGCCTTGAATCAGGTTGAATCAACGGCTACCCGGTGCTTTTCCGTAACTTTTCGGCCCTGTTGCACACCGCTTCGCCTCTGATTGTGAACGTAAGGAAGCCATGATTCCGAACGCGCTATAATGGGCAAAACGGGGAGGCGCTCGCGCGCAACACCCGCACCGAACACGACCGAAGGGCCGCCCGTCCGTGAAACGCCTCGGCGCGCACAAATCTTGCCCGGAGGCGGCGCTGCGCCGCGCCGCCTCCGGCGTGCTCGGACTCGTCTTCGTCCTCTTCTTAGGCGGCCTGGTTAGCTGTGGCGATTCCTCTTCTAGCAACCCCGAAGTGTCGAGGGAGGACTCCACGAGCGGCCCGTCCTACGAGCCAAAACCCCTGGCGACCGCCGCTTTCAACCCCGAGGGCGCGGTGTCCGACCACGACAGCATGATCGATGTCTCCGCGCTTGCGCAAGGCTATGTTGCCGCCTCGGCGAACAATGAAAGTCGCCTCAAATTCCAGGTTGCCCAAGGGGAGACGGAGTACAACTACGACCTGCCTGGCGATGGCACGCCCATCGTCTGTCCGCTCAACATGGGCAGCGGCACCTACGTGTTCAGCATCCTGCAAAACACGAGCGGAGAGCGCTACGTGCCCATCAACACGACCCAAGCCGATGCGGCGATAGCAAGCGAATTCGAGCCGTTCATACGCCCCAACCTGTACTGTAGCTACGATGCCAACAGTGCCTCAGTAATTAAGGCGAGCGAGCTGGCGGCGGGCGCGCAAAACGAAGGCGACGTACTGCGCGAGGTGTACACTTGGATAGTCGAGAACATCACCTACGACACGGCGAAGGCCGAACAGCTTACCGCTACTTCAGGGTACATCCCCAACCCCGACGCAACCTTGGCCGAGAAGAAGGGTATCTGCTTCGATTATGTAAGCTTAGGGGCCGCCATGCTACGCAGTCAGGGCATCCCCTGCAAAATCGTCACCGGTTATGTTTCACCTGACAGTATTTACCATGCATGGAATTTGGTATATCTTGATGGCAGATGGACGAGTGTCCGCATCAGCGTCGAGGCGAACACCTGGACGCGCATCGACCTGACGTTCGCCTCGGCAGGCAGTGAAAAATATACCGGCAACGCCAAAGAGTACACCGATCGATACACGTACTAGCAATGAGCCGACGCGAAGGGAAGCGAAGACGCCGTGACGACAAGGAGTAAGACGACTATGTCCACTACCGTGCTCGATAGCAGCGCTGTGAGCGCGTTTTGTGAAAGTGCTGCCATCATGTTGGCCGCAGGCATCCAAACCGACGAAGCGGTAAGCCTGCTGGGCGAGAACATGGAGGACGGCGCGTTCAAGCGCGCCTGCGATGGCGTATATGGCCATCTTATCGCCGGAAAATCACTCACGGATTCCCTGAGGGATTCGGCCGCATTTCCCCGCCATGTCGTTGATATGGTGGGTGTCGGAGAAGTGTCGGGGCGCCTCGAGCCAACCTTGCGCACACTTGCTGTGTACTACGACGAGGAAAGTCGCTTGTTCGCGAAGATACGCTCAAGCATCGTGTACCCGGCTGCCCTGCTGTGCATCATGTCCGTCATCCTCGCGTTCACCGTGGCTATTATTTTGCCCGTGTTTGTCAACGTCTACGAAAGCCTGTCGGGTAATTTGGCCTCCGGTTCGTTCAATGCGGTGGGCCTGTCTATCGGCATCGGGTGGACGGCGCTGGCCATCACCCTTGTCTGCACCGTCGTCGTGCTGCTTGTGGCCTTTGTTATGCGCACCGAGAACGGCCGTCAGCGGCTCATGTCCCTAGCGGAGGGCCTCCCCCTCACCCGAAACACGATGTTTCAGCTTGCTCTGAGCAGGTTCACTTCGGCGCTTTCCACGTACGTTGCCTCGGGCATCAACACCGACACCGCCATGACGGAAGCCGTGCACATGGTGAATCATCGAACGCTAAAACCGCAGCTGGAGCAAGCGCGCAGCGCAATGCTCGACCCTGTTGCACCAAAAAGCCTGGCGCAGGCCATCTCGGAAAGCGGCGTGTTCGAACCCGTTTACGCACGTATGCTTACCATCGGAGCGCGTTCGGGAAGTACGGAAAACGTGCTTGACCGCCTTTCGCTCACCTTCTTCGACGATGCCATCGTGAAAATGGACCACCTCGTCGATGGCGTGGAACCCGCGCTGGCCGCGTTTTTGACGGTAGCCGTAGGTGCCACCCTCATCTCGGTTATGATGCCGCTTATCGGCATCATGGGATCGATCGGCTAGGAGCGCGCCGTGAGCCGTGGGCATTCGACACAACAGGTTAGACAACGCGGGAATATCCGGATTGTCGTGCTGGCGCTTGTCGTCGCGCTTGTAGTTGGCGGCTGGTTTGCGGTTGGCTCGATTAGCCAGAGCTTGCGCGAGCAAGGAGCCGTATCCGTGCGTAACGCCATTCTGGACAGCGCCAAGCAGTGCTGCGCTATCGAAGGCTCCTACCCGGCTTCGCTTGAGCATCTGCAACGCGACTACGGCTTGCGCGTGAATAGCCAGGACTACCTCATTACCTACGAGGTATTTGCCGAGAACATCATGCCAAGTGTTGTAGTGGTGCCGCGATGATCGGAAGTCGGCCGACCGAACAGAACGAGGATCCCGTCATGAGAGCCCTTACGAGCAGGACCATCGCGCAGCGGGCCGAGGAGGGGCAGGGCTCCGGTCGCCTGTTCACGGCACTGCTGTTTGCGCTGTTTGTTGTTGTCTTGCTTATAGCCATCATGGCGGGGACGGGCCTGTACCGCGCCCTCGTTGAGGTGCGCGACCAGGCCGACACCTCCCGCTTGGCGACGGGCCTCATTGCCAACAGCGTGCGAGCAGCCGATGCCGTAGACGCCGTTGGCACGGGTCGGGGACCCGAAGGGGCTTCTCTCGTGCTTACGGAGCGGCTCGATGGCGGCACGTTCGAAACGCGCATCTACGCCTACCAGGGCAACGTCGTGGAAGAATACGCCTTGGCCGATGCGGCGTACACGCCTGAAAAGGCCCATCTCATTGTTTCGTCAGAACGCTTCTCGTTCACGTACGAAAACGGGCTGCTCGTTATCGACACCGACAAAGACCGCGTAAAAATTGCGCTGCGCAGTGTGAGGGGAGGTGCCTAGTATGGCACGCAAGCCCGAAACGACGCTGCTTTCAGCCCGGCACCGACCCGACACCACCTGGCATGGTACGGCGTTTGTTGTCGAAGCGCTCGTTTTGCTCGTATTCCTGACGTTCGCGATAGCCGTGCTTATGCAGCTATTCGGCAGCGCGCATGCCCGAGGCCTTGAGGAGCGGTCGTTGACGCAGGCTGTCGCCCTTGCAACGAACGACGCTGAGGCGTTTGCCGCCGCGCCGCAAGCAGACTTACCCTCAAGCATCTTCGATGCCGACGGCAACCCGCTCTCCTCGGCGGATGCCGAGGAAGTTGCAGGCACGTTCGTCGTGACACGCAAGGTAACCCCCGAGATCGAACCGAGCGGCACCCTCTATCGCGCCTCCATCGTCGTAGCGCGCGACGGCGAAACGGTCTACGAGCTGGATACCGCGCGCTACGTAAGCGCCGCTGCGAGCAGCAACGCAACACCGGCATCTCAAAACACCGGAAGCACCACGCCTTCGGGTATCTCCGGCGCGAAGGGAGGCGATGCTGCATGACAGCCCCCCGTCGAGGATCGGTTCGCATCGGACCCATCAGCCTTTTTACCCTCATCATCACTTTGTGCTTGGCTGTTATGGCCGTGCTTTCGGTAACGACAGCCCAGGCCACGTATGTAGCCGCCGAGAGGCAGGCCCTGTTCACGTCCGACACCTACGCCAACGAGCGTGCGGCACAGGAGTTCACGGCTAAGGTCGATGCGGCGCTCGCTTCGGTGCGCGCGGCCGGGGGCGGACAGACCGAAGCTCGTGCTGCCGTCAAGAGAATATTGCCCGCAGGCGCGAAGCTCGACGAGACGACCGTGCGTGCGGAATTCACCGCCGAAAGCGGACGCACGCTCAACGTCGAGCTAATCATAGAAGCAAATGCGACGTACCGAATAACCGCATGGAAGGCAACGACGCTGTGGACGGACGACAGCGCAGGAAAAACACTGTGGTCGGGCACCGCATCAACACGATAGGAGCTAACGGATGAAACTTGAAGAGCTGCTGCAGGAAATGGTCGACGCGAATGCGTCCGACATCTTCATCATCGCAGGCCTGCCGCTTTCCTACGAGGTAAGTGGACGGCAGATACGCCTGGATTCGGCACCGTTTATGCCCGACGACACCGAGACGTTCGTACGCGCCATCTACGAAGTGTCCGACCGCAGCATGAGGCATTTCGTGGACAATAGCAACCACGACGACGATTTCTCGTTCGCTCTTTCCGGTATCGGACGTTTCCGCGCCAACGTGTTCCGCCAGCGCGGATCGTACGGCGCGGTCATTCGCGTAATCCCCTTCGGCCTGCCCGACCCGGCTGCGTACCACATCCCCGAAGAGGTACTGCGCCTAGCGAAGCTCCAGAAGGGGCTTGTGCTGGTCACCGGTCCTGCCGGTGCCGGCAAATCCACGACGCTCGCCTGCATCATCGACAAGCTGAACCACGAGCGCACGGGGCACATCATCACCATGGAGGACCCCATCGAGTACGTGCACAAGCACGGCAGCTGCATCGTCACCCAGCGCGAGGTGCCCACCGACGTAGCCACGTACGGCGAAGCGCTGCGCTCGGCTATGCGCGAGAGTCCCAATGTCCTGCTGCTGGGCGAGATGCGCGACTACGACACCATCGGCACGGCGGTAACGGCGGCGGAAATGGCGCAGCTGCTGTTCTCCACACTGCACACCACCGGTGCAGCCGGCACGGTCGACCGTATCATCGATGCCTTCCCTGCCTCACAGCAGCGCCAGATTCGTATGCAGCTGTCCATGGTGCTCGAGGCTATCGTAAGCCAGCAGCTCGTGCCCACGGTAGAGGGAGAGGTGGCACCCGCCTTCGAGATCATGATCATGAACACGGCCATTCGCAACCTCATTCGCGAAGAAAAGACGCACCAGATAGACAGTGTTCTTGCTGCAGGCGGCGCCGAAGGCATGCGCACGATGGATCAGAGCCTGTTCGAACTCGTGAAAAGCGGGCGCGTAGCCAGGGAGATGGCATTGCAGTACAGCATCCATCAAGAGGCGCTGGAGAAGCGCTTCCAGGCCGAAGGGCTGTAGGACAGGCCCCCAAAAAGAGCTACTAGCAAGAATGCCCGCCGCAAGCGGGCATTCTTGCTAGTAGACGTTGTGCACGACCTCAGCCGACCCCGGTAGACCCGCCACTTTGAAAGGACTCCCGTCGTCGAGGACGACCGTGCCGTCGAAGCGACCGAACACCTGGTGCTGGTCGGTGCGGATCAAGGCGAAGTCCATAGCGTCCACGCGATCGAGCAGCGGCGTGAACACCAGATCGAGACGGTTCTGGTCATCGCGGACGTGCCACGGCTTCAGCAGATCGAAGCGGTCGACCACCTTGCGGGCATCTCGCGAGCCGCCACGCTCGGGCACACCGAAGTCGACGCGATGCAGTTTATGGGCCACTCCGTCGACGAACACCATGTTCTCCGACGCCGACGACGTGTCGCCAAAGCCGTATCCCAGATTCAACCCGAAACGATGGGAACCGGGCGCCACGCCGCCCTTGCCGTCCTGCCAGCCTTGGGCCACCGCCCAGAACCAGGTGTTGTCGCGCGTCCACACCCCCCGGCCCCAGTCCAGCAACCCGAACGACCCGTTCGGAGCAAAGCCGTGCACTACCAGGCCCTTTTTAAAGCTGCCGCGCGCTTGCATGCCCACGATCTTCTGGTTGTAGTAAAACGCCTTCGGGTCCTCGGCCCACGGCGTAACGATGACCATTGAATCGCGCGGCTCGTCGTCCAACACCGCCTCGAACGTCAAGTCGTCGTCCCCGTCGAAGCGGGCGAACCGGGCGCTGAGCGTACGTACGCCATCCGCCACCTCGAAGCGAAACGACACCCGGTCGTTCTCGAACGCAGAGATGCCCTCCTTCGATGAAGTGGGCAGTTTGAAGCGGCCGAGCGGCAGCGGGGTAACGACACTGGTGGTCTTGTAGGCTCCCTGCTCGAAATCGACGAGCGAGGCCGACACTAGCCCTGCATATCCCAGGTCACTCAACGTCAGCGCAACGGCATACGAGTCGTCGCCCACCAGGTAGTAGTCCCATTCCTTGATACGCCAGCGCGAGGCCTTGATGCGGGCGCGATCGTAGTGGAGCAGCGGCTGGGTAGCCCACCCTCGCGCCGCAAGCGCTCCGTCCAGCCGATGCAGCGGCCCTTCGCGGGTGATCCTGGTTTCTTCGGAACTCTCGCTCATGCCTGCTCACCTTCCCGCACTCCCTCAACGTCGCCTGCATGCTGCCGGGTCAACGGCGCAATGGCGCGCACCACCGCATCAGATGCCTTTCCCCCGTCGCGGCTGTCGGCCATGCGGAACACGACCGATGCCTTGAATCCGGCGTCGCCGATCTCGGAGAATGACACGACGGGGTTTTTCGTCAGCTTTCCGACGCTGCCCGCCGCCTCGGCTGCAGCACGCTCGATAGCAACGGCCACCTCGCCCAGGCGATCGCCGTCGGTTGCCACCACGAACGGCACGCTCACCTGATTGGTGGGCGGCAAGTGCACCAGCGCCGTTTTGTTGATGATGGAGTTGGGAATGATGATTTCCTGGCCGAGCGCGTTTTTGATGGTGGTATGGCGCCAGGTGATGTCCTTCACCACGCCCGTGGACGTTCCCACCTGGATGTTGTCGCCCGGCTTCACGATACGCATGAGACTGACCTGCAAGCCGCCGATCAGGTTCGATATGGTGTCCTGGAAGCCCAGCGAGATGGCGATGCCGCCGACGCCCAGTGCGGCGATAGCGGCGCTGACATTCACGTTGAAGCAGGTGGACAGCATGATGCATACGCCCAAAAACCACACGCTCGCACGTCCAATGTTGATGAAGATGGAACTGGAGGGCAGGTTCTTCTGCTCGTTGAAGTGCAGCAGGTGGCTAAGGAAGCGCGTCACGAGTCGCGCGGTCAGAGCCGTGGCAGCCAGAATGACCAGCACCGTGAGGGCCGTGTTGAACCAATCGGCGCGGACGACGTTTTCGATATGCTGGAAGAACTGTTCCATGTCGCTATCCTACCATGTCCGAGGCCTATCCCGAGAGCAAGTACCCTGCAAAAGCAGCCCGCTTTCGCATTTCCCTCGCGTGGGTTCCCCACTGCGCTCGAAACCCTGCGAAAAAGATGGTACGGGGCGTCTACCAGGAAGCCGGCTTGCAGGGAAAGTCTTCCCGAGTTTGCCATAAAACGATGCGGCCTTGCGTCTGAGTGGCGGATACGTCAATCAATCGTTGGTTGGACGAGCCGCGCCATGGTAGCTCGAAGGAGTGGAGCGCCTGCACGAAAGGCCCATCCACCAGCACGTCGGTGGCAGCGAGCAGATCGCGTGCGCCGGCAGCATCCACCGAGGCAAGCGCCTCGGACTCCTTGGCAGGGCCGGACGCATTGCCCGATGCCTTCGACACGCCCGCTTCGTCGTCTGACGCATCGAAACTCGATGGAGCGGCAGTAACGGCCGCGCAAGAGGCAGCGTCCCGAGCGACAGCCGTAGCGGCCCTGGCAGCCAGGTCCTCGTAGCGGTAGCCGGAGTACGTCCATACGCCCAAGCCGCGCTCGCGCAGACGATGCGCCAGCTCAGCGCAGGCGAGCGCTTGCTCAAAAGGCTCGCCTCCCGAAATGGTCACCCCCTGCGCCAATCCGTTCGCCGTTATGCGCGCCACGAGATCGTCGATGCGCTCCACCGTGCCGCCGCACGCCGGCTGGCTGTCCTCGTTATGGCAGCCAGGGCAGCCATGCGTGCATCCCTGCACGAACACGGCAAAGCGCAGCCCCGGCCCATCGACAATGGAATCCGGAGCGGTGCCGTACAAGCGGATGGTATCGGGGGCGGCCATTACAAAGAGTGCTTGATGCGGTCCGATTCCTCGGCGCGCTTGGCATCGTTGAAACGGTCCAGCGTGCCCACCAGGTAGCCGGTGATGCGGCGGATACGCTCGAAGGAGCCGCCGTGCTCTTCCTCGGTACGGCCGCACTTGGGGCACACGTCGCCGATAATGCCGTTGTAGCCGCATACCGGGTCGCGATCGATCGGATGGTTCACCGAACCGTAGCCAATGCCGCTTTCCTTCATGTGGCGGATAACGGCCTCGAACGCCTCAAGGTTCTCGGTCGTGTCGCCGTCGAGCTCCACATACGAGATGTGACCTGCGTTGGTCAGCGCATGGTAGGGAGCCTCGGTGGTGATCTTGTCGAACGCGTTGATATCGTAGTACACCGGCACATGGAAGCCGTTCGTGTAGTAGTCGCGATCGGTGACGCCCTCGATCGAGCCATAGCGCGCACAGTCCATGCGCACGAAACGTCCCGACAGGCCCTCAGCCGGCGTGGCGATAAGCGTGTAGTTCAGCTTGCGCTCTTGCGACAGCCTATCCAGATAGCTGCGCATGTGACCCACGATCTCAAGGCCGAGGTTCTGCGATGCCTGCGACTGCCCATGATGCTGGCCGGTCAACGCCACCAGGGCCTCGGCCAGGCCGATGAAACCGACCGACAGCGTGCCGTGCTTCAACACCTCCCGCTGCTCTGCGTCCGGTGCCAGCTTCTCGGAATCGATCCACACGCCCTGCCCCATAAGGAACGGCGCATTGTACACTCGCTTGCGCGCCTGAATCTCGAAACGCTCGTCAAGTTGACCCACCACCAGCGCCAGCTTCGCATCCAAAAGATCAAAGAACAGATCGAGATCACCCTTGGAGCGGATAGCCAGACGCGGCAGGTTGATAGAGGTGAACGACAGGTTACCGCGCCCCGGCGTGACCTCGCGATCAGGGTCGAATACGTTGCCGATGACGCGCGTGCGGCAGCCCATGTAGGAGATCTCCGTCTCGGGCGTTCCCTTGTAATACTGGGCGTTGAACGGCGCATCCAGGAAGCTGAAGTTGGGGAACAGGCGCTTTGCCGAACAGTGCATAGCCAGCTTGAACAGATCGTAGTTCGGATCGCTCGGGTTGTAGTTCACGCCTTCCTTCACGCGGAAGATCTGCACGGGGAAGATGGGCGTCTCGCCGGAGCCCAAGCCCTCCTCGGTAGCCAGAAGCATGTTCTTCACGACCATGCGGCCCTCGGGCGTGACGTCCATGCCGTAGTTGATAGAGCTGAACGGCGTTTGGGCACCGGCGCGGGAATGCATGGTGTTCAGATTGTGCACGAGCGCTTCCATCGCCTGGAACGTAGCACGGTCGGTGTCGGCGACCGCGTTCTTAGCGGCATAGGCCAGCACCCGGTCGGCCACCGCGTCATCAGCGCCGGCTTCCTTCACGGCAACGCGCACGGCAGCTTCGTAGGCTTCGTCCATAGCGAGGCTGGCCCACACACCCGTCTGGGCCTCGACGCCCTCAAGCGCGCTTTGGGCGAAGGCGCGGGCATCTTCGAGCTCGCACAGCATGTCCATGGCCTCGGCCAGGTGCTTCTTGTACAGACGGCGATACGTTTTATGCACGCCTTCGGCCAGACCGTAATCGAAGTCGCACACCGACTGGCCGCCGTGCTGGTCGTTTTGGTTCGATTGGATGGCGATGCAGGCCAGTGCCGCGTAGCTGGAAATATCGCTCGGCTCGCGCAGCACGCCATGTCCGGTGGAGAAGCCGCCCCTAAACAGCTTGCGCAGCTCGATTTGGCAGCACGTGGTGGTAAGCGTGTAGAAGTCCATGTCGTGGATGTGGATGTCGCCTTCGCGATGGGCGCGGGCGAACCTCGAATCGATGACGCACATCTCGTAGAACTGCTTGGCCGACTCGGAGCCATACTTCAGCATGGTCCCCATAGCCGTATCAGCATCGATGTTGGCGTTCTCGCGCTTCATGTCGGAGTCGGACGCCTTGGAGAACGTGATGTCCTTGAGCGTCTGTATCAGACGGCTGTTCACGTCGCGGGCGCGGTTGCGCTCGGCACGGTAGAGGATGTAGGACTTGGCCGTCTGCACGAAGCCGGACTCGATGAGGGTCTCCTCCACCAAATCCTGCACACCTTCGACGGTAGGCACGCCCTCGATGGCGCCGCCGTCCAGCTTGCCCATAACCTTCTGCGCGATATCCTCGGCTGCTGCGCGGTCCTGCATGGCGCCGCAAGCCTGAAACGCCTTCTCCACCGCCTCGGCGATCTTATCTACCCTGAATTCCGCCGTGCGCCCGTCGCGCTTGATGATGGTCGTGGCCATGCTGTGGTTCCTTCCGTCTGATGCTCTCTTCGATTCGTTCGTTTTCCGTAAACGAGCAGTGGTTATGCGATGGTTTTGCCCAAGGTTTCCACTGTCTTTTAGCTAATTTTCCACAACATATTGTGGTGTATGGAGGTTTCCGCGTGGACATATAGTACCGAGCGACCGCCGTAAAAGCAAGGGGAGAATTTGTTACCATTTTAGTTTCATTCGGAAACCACGAGGAGGTTCACGGATATTCCACATCGGCATGAAGAAGCCGACGAGCTTCCTCAGCAACGCGCCAAGGAAGGCGGAAGCACCGCCACAGCCCCGCCGTCTTCCACACCGGAAACGCCTACGATGCCAAAGGTAGCGCGAGTGCGCCGGAAACGTCCACTATGCCCCCAGACGGCAGAGGAAGCCGCCTATTCTACCGTGCCGTACACCTGACCCCAAGCATGACCGCCGATAGAGGAGTTGATCTGGTCGCAGAGCCGCAGGCGCGTATAGGTGCCAGGAGGCAGCAGGGAGATAACCTCGCTCAAATCGGCTGGCAGGTCGGCGGCTTCGGCGGCGATCACCACGTCCAGGCGACGTACCGCCTCGACGCACGTATCGGCGAACAGACCGTCGACAACGTCCTGCAGCGCGCCATAATGCGGGCTACGATCGGTATTGGAGCCCATTTACGCCTCCTCGACGGCACGGGCCACATCGAAGCCTTCGGTGGTAGCCGCAAGTGCACCCGTGTAGGCAGGAGTCGCCTCTCCCGTCGCACGCAAGAACTGCACCCCCGCAGCCCTCAAAAGCGCTGCGGCCTGCACCATGGTATCGGGGCAATAATACGGGTTCTCCGGCGTCGCCTCGCCCTGTTTCGGGGCATGGGCAGCCACGCGCAGCTGCGCGAGCACCGGCAGGTACCCGGCCGCGCAGGCGCGCCCGGCGAGCGCTGCGGCCTGTCTCGGCGCGGCGCCCGTGGCAAAGCCGGCAACAGATGCTCCGAACTCGCCCATAAGCGCCACGGCCTCCTCAAGCGAAGTGCGGCCGTCGAGCAGAAAGCCGTCAGCCCCCACCTCCACCGATGCAAACACGGGCCGGTCGCTCACCTGCCCTACCCCCATGAGCGCGCACTTGAGGTCGGAGGCGCCAGCAAACCCGCTCAGAAGGAACGCATCGAACTCCTCGCCCGCAAAAGCACGCGCAGCGCGGGCATACTGGTCGCGGTTCTCGTTGAGCGACGAAGCGCTTGAACCATCCAGCGGCAAGCCGCACGGACCGATCTCCACCAGGAGATGCTGGGGACGCAGCCCCCGCGCAGTAGCGAGCGCAGAGTGGGCAAGCGCATCCAGGTTGTCCTCCATGCCCTGATGAGCCAGACGCGCCGGCGCCATGCCCTCGGTATTGGCGACGAGGCACTGCGCGCCCGCGAGGGACTCGAGCCGCAGCGCATCGCGCACAGCCTCGGGCTCGACCAGGTTCAGGTACTCAAGATCTCGCGCCGTATCGATGCCCTGACGCGCCAACACGGCGGCTAGGGGGGCTGACAGCACCAGCATGTCTTTATGGAAGCGCAACGAAATGTCGGGCATGGAGGGTTCCTTTCTTTTCAAAGACTATGATACCGAATGCTTCCGGCAGCGATGCCGGAAGGCAGCGAAAATCCGCACGAAACGCGAGTGGGCAGTGAGCGACCGCGAGCGGCCTGCGTCGATTCGATTCGTGCAATTCACCGATACTGCACGTCCGTTGCATAGGATGGACATGCTCCCGTCACAGGTTTTTCAACTACTCATCTTATAATAATCTCTGCAAGCGAAAGGCTCCCCTCCTTTCAGCCTGCACTGCTTGCGTCCCTTACAAAGCAGTAGCGATGCCTCGAGCATCGCATCATCCCCTCCTTGTGGCCCGGCGGAGTTCCCCTCTCCCCGGGCCAATCCTTTTTTCGGGTAACAATCAGGCAGAATTTGCCTAATTGTTACTTTTAGACCCTCTAATTCATAAAACACGCACGAGCGGTACATATGTTTTTCAAGGTTTACTTTTATAATAGGTACTGCGAACAAAAGGCTCCCCTCCTTTTGGTTTGCATCTGCTTTAACTTCTTAAAAGCAGAGCGGTGCCCCCAAGGCACCGCACCCCCTCCTTGTGGCCCGGTGGAGCTCCCCTCTCCCCGGGCCAATCCTTTTCCCCAATCTGAATTCTCAGTTGAAGCATAAACTCAGGGCTATAGGCCAAAACTCAGGCTTATAGGCAGAAAAGTGTGTCTGGCGGGGTTAATCCCAAACTCAAGGATTCCTGGGCTGTGATTTCTAGGATTTGAATGCATATCTTCGGCATAATCCCAGGAAACACAGTCGAGAACCCTTGGGATTATGCTTCAACTGCGGATTCAGATTCTAGGATTATGCCGAAGATATGCATTCAAATAAATTTTCTAGACACTAAAGCAC
>NZ_JAVWUP010000003.1:47580-60614 GCF_036667095.1 Gordonibacter sp.
GCTGCTCATGCCTAGGCTGCTCATGCCTGGAAGTTTATGCAAGTGGAAAACTCTGACACAAAGCCGTTCGTATGACTGATTCGCCTTTCGCAAGTTAAACTTTGCAGTGCCTTGACGCTGGCGGCTTGATCATATCTCCCCCGTTTCGGAGCCAGAGTGATTTTTCACCGCTGATTTGGCAAATTAATGTCGCTTTGCGTCCATTTGAATCGCTTCTCGGCAAAGAAGGAATAGCAAAGCGCGGTGAGCTGGCCTTATAGAACTACGATTTTCTCCATATGGTTAGTATTGTTGTTTTAAGACGCAAAGCGCATGAAATTTGCCAAAGAGGGTTCTTTTTTCGCTTTGCAGGGTGTAGTTAGGGCGGCATAGCATATGCATTCATAGGTGTTCCGAAACGTACTACTCAATTCCGAGTGAGTTTACTGAGCCTATTAGGGGCAAGACCTTGTCTCGTCCCTAATAGGTAATTCTGAATCCCTAGCTGAGGCATAACCCCCGAGGATTCCTCGGCTGCGATTTCTGGGAGCATGCCGAAGATATCTACTCAAATTCCCGGAATACTTAAACCGAATCAAAACCTGCTGCCTTATCGACGCGCATGGTTCTGGCGTACACGCAATATCCTGCGGCGCAGCCTTTGCTACCTTGCTGCGGCGCTCGCCCCGGCAATGCGACCCATGATTAAGCACACGGGCATGGAGCGACCGCCCACATAACTCAAGTTGAACAGACCGCCGTTGGCATTCTCTCCGGCAGCGAACAGCCCCTTGATGGGTTTGCCGCTCGCATCCTGCACGGCGCCAGTGCTGTCGATACACAAACCCCCCACGGTGCCAAAGTACACGACGGGACATTTGACGGCATACCACGGCCCCTCGCTGGCTTCCCGCCCACGTCCGCTTTCTCGATGAGGAATTCAACGCCGGACACTTCCTATGCTCAGGAAAAAAGAATCCTCGCGTGGGTGGAATCATTATCTGCACCTGCGCAGATCGAAGCGAAGCGGAGCGCATAGCAAGCCGCGATCCCTTCTTTGCCCAAGAGATCGCGGACTATGAGATTATCGAGTTCGCTCCTACCAAGTTCGCGCCCGCTCTTGAAGCGCATTAGGGAGATGCCGTTCTTTAGTGCACACTAGGCACTCATACGGAGCGCGCACCAGGCGACCAGGCGACCAGGCGACCAGGCGACCAGGCGACCGAGAGTTTATGCGGTCGCGTTCTTGCGCGCGAACAGTATGTTGTTCGTCTCAAGCCAGCTCTCTACCGTGCCGGTATCGAAGCCGTCCTGCTCATCGATGACCAGCGCGTACATCTCCTCTTCGCGCAGTACGGCGTCGAGGGCGTCGGTCAACTGTATCTCGCCGCCCACACCGGGCTGCACGTCGGCCAGCAGCTCCATGACGCGGGGGCTCAGCAGGTAGCGGCCGAACACGGTCAGATTCGACGGCGCGTCCTCGAGCGCCGGCTTCTCCACCAGCGAGTCCACTTTCCACACGCCATCGGACACCGGCACGCCCGCGATGACGCCGAAGCGGCTCACCTGGTCGTCAGGCACCGGCAGCACGGCGATGACGCTCGCACCACCATGGGCGTCGGACACTTCCTGCATACGCGGGAGCATCTTGTTGTCGGGCACCAGCACATCGCCCAGCAGCACGTAGAACGGCTCCGCGCCGGTCTGCTCGTGAGCGCAGCGGATGGCGTGGCCCAAACCCAGCGCCTCGTCCTGGTAGACGTAGCTCACGTTGTAGGAACCCACTTGCTCGACCGCATCGGCATAGGCATCCTTACCACGCGCACGCAGCGTGGCCACCAGTTCGGGGTTCGGCGAGAAGTGGTCCTCGATGGCCTTCTTCTCGCGGCTGTTGATGATAACCACCTCGTCGGCAGCCGAGGCCAGGCCCTCCTCCACCACGTACTGGATCGCTGGACGATCGACGACCAGCAGCATCTCCTTGGGCTGGGCCTTCGTGGCAGGCAGGAAACGCGTGCCGAGGCCTGCGGCGGGAATGAGTGCTTTCATGGATACAAGGGCCTTTCTCGTAGGGCTTCTGCGCAAGCGAAGGCGCCGCGAGTTGCAGCGCCTTCGACGAATTTCGCTCGGATTATTCTAGCATGGCCCCGCACAGGCGGAACCTGCTGCAAAAATAAACCGGATGAACACCGATCCATAGCAGCGTCCGGCAGAAGAGAGGCAGCCTTCGTTAGACCTCCCCCAGACCGAAAGCGGGGAGTCCCGCTAGTTTGCCGCTTTCTCCGCAACAGCCTCTTCCAGAAGCGCCATCTGCTGCTCGGTCTTCTTCAAGCCGCGCAGCGTGATGAACACAAACACGAACAGCGCCAGAAAGATAAGGGCATAGGCACCGATCACGTAGGGCGCCGCAGGGAAAATAGTGCTGTATATCTCGGCCAGTACAGGGTTCATAACAATCTCCTTCTATCGGCAGCGCTCAAGCGCGCAAATTCGACAACATCATCGGAGCGCCTAAAGGATCGAGGCGCCACAGGTGCGGGGGCACCCCTCCGTCAGTCTTCCAGCTGCTCTTTCAGGGCCTCGACGCGCTCCGCGAGACGGATCTGGCGGAAACGCAGGCGATACAGGCCGAACGCGATGGCGAACATGCCCACCATCGACAGCATCAGCGGCACCATCATGTCGGGCGACAAGCCGGAATCGGTGCGAAAGATCACCGGATGCACGCCCGAGGGCACGAGGCGCGTGATAAGGAAGCAGATAGGCGCGTTCACGAACGCAATGATGCCAAACACGCTGGCGTACGTGGCACGACGCTCGGGGTCGTCAATGGCGTTGCGCAGGACGAAGTACGCAATAACCACCAGCATAAGGATGAAGTACGTGGTCAGACGAGGCTCCCACGTCCACCACACGCCCCACTCGAAACGCTCCCACAGCTCCCCGGAGAACATGGTGCCCAAGATGAACAGAAGCGCGATCTGCGTGGCGATCTTGCCGCAGGTGTCGAAGCGCTTCTCCTTGGTCATGAGGAAGCGGATACCGTAGTACGCCGTGAATGCCAACGCCACGAACGACGTGATGGCCACCGGCATATGGAAGTAGAATATCTTCTGCGACAGCAGCAGCTTGTTGGCCACCATCTGCCCGCCGATCAGCTCGACGCCATCGACCGAGGCACCCAGCACCAGCGGCGCCAGCGTGAACGTGAGCACGAACCCGATAGTCGCCAGCAACGCGCCCGCCAGCACCGCCCAGGGTGCCACGGCGTCGGGCCAGCCCCCCACCTCAGGTAGCTTCACCTTCTTCGTTGTTTCAGTCATACCCTTCCTTCTCTCTCAGGAACTCACCTTGCTTGAAAACAAGCTAGGCGCTAATCACGAAATCGTACAAGACCCAGCTGACCAGGATCATGATCAGGTCGTAGCCGCCGGCCAGCAGCAGCGCGGGCGTAAATACCTCCATGTAGCCTTCCGCCCCCACGATCACGGCCGTGGTGGCCGACACGCAGGCCCACAAAAGCGGGAAGATCAGCGGGATGAACAGCACAGCCAGCATGACGTCCTTGCCGCGGGTGTTCACGGTGATAGTGGACAGCAGCGTGCCGACGCCGGCGATACCCAGCGTTCCCACCAGAAGCGGCACGGCAAGCAACCAGAAGCTCTCGCCTGGCGTGACCGTGGTCAAGAAGAAGAAGTAAAACAGAGGCACAGCTATAACCTCTACTGCCACGAGGAACAGCAGGTTCGACGTGGCCTTCGCCAAGAAGATGACCGAGCGGTCCAGCGGCACGAGCAGGATGCCCTCCAAGCAGCCCTGCTCCTTTTCGTGCGCAAACGAACGGTTCAAGCCCAGAAGCGACGTGAACACGATGAGCACCCAGAGCAAACCGCCGCTCATCTGCAGCACGTCGAGCTGCGAGGACGTCTGCGCCAGGGCCGCGCCGTACACCACCAGCACTAGCAGGGCGTAGATGCCCATGGACGTGAGCATCTCCTTGGTGCGGAACTCCTGCTCCAGGTCCTTGCGCAAAAGCGTCTTGTACTGCTGGAACGTGGAGGGCTTCTTGAGGGCCACCCCGGCGCGGACGGGCGCGGCGCCCTGTGACGCAGCCGACATGGATGCTGCCTTCGAACGGGCCATGCTACGACACCCCCATACCTACGGTTGAGCGGTATAAGGCGGTGAACTCGTCGAAATCGAGTGCGTCCTTCGCATCGAACGCGACGACCTTGCCCTTTGCCAGCACCAGCGCGTGCGTGCACATGTCGAAGCCCTTCTGCAGGTCGTGGCTGACCATGACGAACGTACGGTCGGCACGTTGCGCGTCGATGAGCCCGTCGAATATCTCGACAGCATGCGGATCGAGGCCCGAATACGGCTCGTCCAGGAACACGACATCGGGGTCGTGCACCAGCGCACGCGCAATAGACAGGCGCTGCGTCATACCGCGCGAGAACGTACGCACCACATCCAGACGGCGGTGCTTCAACTCCACCGCCTCCAGCAGCTCAAGCACGCGCGCCTCGGGATCGACCACCCCGTAGAGACGCGCGTAGATAAGCAGGTTCTGCTCGGCCGTCAAATCCGGATAGAGCATAGCGTTGTGCGAGATGAGCCCGATATGGTCGCGCACTTTGTCGGGCTCTTCCTTGATATCGATGCCCATGAGCTTCGCCGAACCGTCCGTCGCACGGGCCAAGGTGGACAGCACGCGCAGGAGCGTGGTCTTGCCCGCGCCGTTCGGCCCGAAGATGGACAGGAACGCTCCCTGCGGCACTTCGATGGACACCTTGTCGACGGCCCGGCGATTGCCGAACACCTTGGAAAGCTTCTTGGTTTCGATCGCGGCAACCACGATGGTTTAAGCCTCTTCCTTTACCGGCTCATCAGCCTTTTCGACCGCTTTGGCCTCGCCAGCCGCTTCGGTCTTCTCGACCTTCTCGGCCTCGCTCGCCTTGTCGGCTTTCCTCACCGCCACCTCGGCCCCATCATCGAAGGTGCCATCGGGACCGTTGCCCAATGCCTTACGCTTGGAGCCGCGGCGGCCGAAGGAGGCCACCGCCGTACCCACCATCAACAGGGCAAAACCAACCCACACGAACGTGATCAGCGGGTTCACCCGTACGTCCATGGAAAAGGCGCCGTCTTGATTCACGCCCTTGTACACAACAAACAAATCTTCGGTCGGGAACGAGATTACCCCCGCGAGCAACTTCTGCTGCTGCGTGGACTGCACCAGCTGCACCGCCGGCGACACCGAGCCGACGAACTGGCCGTCCTTGTACACGTCGTAGTTCACCGTGTACACGATGTCGTCGCCGTTGGACTGCTCCTCAACGGAGTTCGACGTGTACTTCAGCGTGAAGTCCTGGATGGTGAAGTCCTCGGCCGCCGTGTCGGAGGCCTCGTCGTACTTCACGTAACCCACCTTCTCGGTGACGTACATAGACGAGCCGATCAGGCCCACCAGGATAATGGCCATAGCCAAGTGCGACAGAAAGCCGCCGAACGTCGACGCGCGGTTAACCAACATGCCGAACGTAGCCGACAGCGCATTGCCGCCGTTCTTCTGCTTGTACGCGCGAATGCCGCGGCCCAGCATGAACAGTGAGTTGAAGAACAGCAGGCTGGCCACCAAGAAGCCCACGGCTGCAAGGCCGTTGTAGTACCACGACGGGCCTTCGTTGGCCAAGCCGTCACCGTTCGTGCTGCCCGCAGCAATCATGGCATCGTAGCTGGGCACCAGGTAGGTGACGAAGTAGAACATGAGCACGGCGAACAGCACCAGTGCGAAGATAGCGGGAATGCGAGCGCGCTTCCAGAACTGCCTGCCTTCCGTCTTGCCCCAGGACAGCAGCGGGCACACCACCAGGATAAGCAGGTACACCACACCGAGGGGACGCGCGATGGCGTTGTACGTACCGGCCGAAAGCGACTGGCCGCCGAACGGCATCCACGTGGGCAGTGCCGAGGAGATGGTCATGTACGCCAGCAGGAACGTGAACACGATCATGATGACGTTGTTGAAGTAGTAGGCAGCATCTTTGGAAAGCATGTTGTCCACGTCGTCGGTGCCGTTCTTCGCCGGGCCGAACGACTTCCAGCGAATGGCCAAGCCCACGATGCCGGCCAGCACCGACAGCGCGATGAGCGCGCCGAACAGCGTGAGCGACACCGGATCGCCCTCGAAGGCATGTACGGACTGCACGATGCCCGAGCGCGAGATGAACGTGCCCACGATAACGAACGCCAACGTCAGGCAGGCGCACATAACGCTCCAGCGCTTGAACGCGCCGCGCTGGCGGTATACGGTGAAGCTGTGGACGAGAGCCACGCCCACCAGCCACGACAGCAAGCTGGCGTTCTCGACCGGGTCCCAGCCCCAGTAGCCGCCCCAGCCCAGCACGACGTAAGCCCATACGGCACCCAGACCGATGCCGATGCCCAGCATGAACCAGGAGAACAGCGCGTAGCGCTGCGCACGGACAACCCACGCCTTGGAGGGGTCGTTCACGATAAGCGCGCCGATGGCGTAGGCGAACGGGATGGTCAGGCCGGCATAGCCCACGAACAGCAGCGGCGGATGCACAACCATAGCCCAATGCTCCAACAGCGCGTTCATGCCCCACGCCATGGCCTCGCCGCGCAGGTTGCCCGCGCCGTCGAAGTACTTGGCAGGCATGGCCGTAAACGGCATGTTGTTCTCAGAGAACAGGATAACGCCCACAAACGCGATCAAGACGATTTGGGACACCAGCAGCGCCATGGCATCGAGCTTCTCCAGGCGCTTCATGTTGCGGATGGCCACGACCGAGTTGAACACGGCCAGCAGCCAACCCCAGAACAAGAGGGAGCCCTCGCGGCCAGCCCACAGGCCCGACAGCTTGTAGAGCCATCCTATGTCGCTCGACGAATCAGAATGATAGCGAACCACATACTCGATGGAGGTGTTTCCCGTCATGAAGCAGTACACCAGCACGCCGCAGCACACGGTGAGGGCCACAGCCGACACGATGGTGGCAATATGGCCGCCCCACGTGAGCGTCTCGCCGATGCCGCCCGCTCCTTTTCGCCTGAGCAGGGCGCCAACGACCAGGCACACGATGGATACGGCGATGGCTGCGAACGATATCAGCACGCCGATCAAGCCGAACATTCCCATAGATTGTTTCCTTCCGAAGCGGCCACGCCCCTGCGCGGCCGCCAGTTTATCCGAATACCGTCAAAACCCTTAAGCTTCAAGCGCGACATCTGTCGCATGGAACTTGCCGTCCTCGTTCAGAGAGCCGGTCAACACGAGTGACGAGCCGTCAGCCACCTCGTCGGACAGGGCATCGCTGAACACCACCGCCAGCTCGGTGCTACCATCGGCATCGACGATCATAAAGCGGTCGCCTTGCCCCGCAGCCGCCAGCGTGCCGTTCTTTACCGTGCCCGAGATCTTGACCGGCTTGTCTATCACGCTCTCGCCATAACCGATCAGCTGGGCCACGCCCAGGGCATCGGTGGCGTTCTCATACTTCGACGGGCACTTCGTAACCAGCTCGCTTGCACGCAGCACGCCGTCACTACCCATCTTGCCGGTGCAGATAGCCGTCACGTCGTTTCCGAACGTAGCCGCCACGCCGCCCTCATAGCTTACCCGCACGGTCTGCGACGGGTCGCCGTTCGGATCGAGGATGTCGAATATCAGCACGTTGTCCTCGGTCTTGAACGAGTTCTCCACCACGTTGCCCGACACCTGGATCTTCTGATCAACGTACTGGCCGCCCGCGACATCCGCGATAGTCACCGACTTCGCCGACGAGCTGCCACCGACCATGGCCAGTATCACCACCAACACGATGACGATAATGCCCGTAACGACGACCATGCGCCGTTTCGTTTTCGTGTTCACTCTCTGCTCCTCTTCCTAGATTCCCCGCGAACATTCTCACGTACCCCAAAGTTCCGGAGAACGGAGGCGCAGCGAATTCAAAGATTCACCACGTACCGATTCCCTTTGTGCGGCCTCGAAACGGGGTCGTACTTTAGTCGGGTGTTGCCGCAAAGCGCACTTCCTCGCGCCCACGGACAAAACTCCGTTCTTCGACTCTTTGCAAAGGGAGCCCGTCCGAGCGTCTAGCACTCGATACGGGCTCCCTCTTCGGTTATGCAGTCCGCGTGCCTTGGTCCAGGCGCGCTCGCTTGGATGCTGACTAGGCAGCCAGCTTGTTGGCCTCTGAGGCCGTCAGCCAGCCGTCCGGCACGTAGGCCTCGCTGTGGCACTGCGTGCAGGCGTTCACCGACGCGCGGTGGGCCTTGTGGCAGTTGCTGCAGGTCTGCTCGCCGTGCTGGGCGACGTGCGGGTTGTACTTGCCCTTGTCCGCCGTGGCCTTGATCAGGTCATCGCGGGTCAGGTTGTGGCAAGACTTGTTCAGGCAGAACTCGTCGGCCTCCACGCCGCGGGCTTCGACCAGCTGCTCCAGGTCTCGCTCCTCGAGCGGGCTGTAGTAGTTGCCCGACACCCAGGCCATGCCCTCGGACACCTGCTCCCCGATCGACGGAACGTGGCAGCTCATGCAGGTCTTGTTCTGTACGCGGTGCGTCGCCGCCATCATGCTGCTGGCGTTCTCCACCTCGTTGCCCCACTTGTCCACGGCCGCTTGGCCCGGCTCTGCCTCATAAGTGGGCAGATAAGGATCCATCGGCGTATGGCAGATGGCGTTGCAGAAGCTCGGCTGCTCGTGCCAAACCCAGAAGCCGGCACCGGCTGCAATCAGGACAACTGCAACAACGCCCACAACGATGGGCCACTTCTTCCCCTTCTTCTTGGGGGCGGCCTCCTTGGCTGCGGAGTCTTCGGTTACGGTTGCCTCGGTAGCGGCTTCCACTTTGGTTTCCTCTTCGCTCATGCTCCATAACCTCCTTTCTGTATCTATCGCTTGCTTGCATTCCCGTTGCCCTGCAAAGCTGATGCATCGCTTTGGCAACACAAGCACTTTACCACAAGCATACTAGCTTTCCGTTGACGAAACGCCTATCACCCATTTGGGGGGAATTCGCCCATTTTAACCCCTTTTTTCGTGGGATATAGCCGTCTTTTGCAGAAAAACGAAGGTTGCGCAGCAGTGCGGCCCGAAACGCGGGAGGAAGGCTCGCAGCCCCCCTCCCGCGTCTGCGAGCAGACATCGGAGAGAACGTCGGCGGCTTGCCTTAAGCTAATGAAGCCAGTGCTTCGTCGGCGGCAGCCTCGGCCTTGTCGAGCGTGTCCATGGTCAGCCTGGGATTGTGCGCACCCTCGCTGTTCTCGACCATCACGAAGTCCCAATAGAACTGTGCGTTGCGCTGAAGCTTCTGCGCGGCGGCAAGCTCGGCCGAGGGAGTGCCCGGAGTGCCAGCCTCCTTCTGCGCTTTGAGCTGAGCGATCTCGTCGGCATACTTCGCAGCGATCTTCTTGGTGAGGTCCTCGATCTTCACACTGATGCTGTTGACGCGATCTTCTTCCTTGGCCTGCCAGTCGGAAACCTGCTTCTTCAGGTCGGCATGGCAGCTGTTGCAGTCGTTCTTCAGCAGCTCCTCGTTCTCGAGGGGGCTCACCCAATTATGGGACGTGTAGGCGCCGTTGTCGCCCTGCACCGTGCCCATGTGGCAATCGGAGCAGCTGTAGCCGTTCTTGGCCATCTGGGTCTGCTTGCCGCCGTAGATGGTCTCGAACTCGGGGTGCTGCACCTTGACCATGGGGGCCAGCGTATCGGCATGGTCCCAGTCCTTGAAGTTCTTGCCGTCGTAGAACGCGAGGATCGCGTCCGGCGTCATGGCATCGAGGCCCTCGTAGGGGTTCGACGTGGCCTTGGTTTCGCCGTTGAAGTAGTATTCGTTGTGGCACTGGCCGCACACCTGCGCGCCCATGGGCACTTGCTTGTCGTCGTTCGCGGCAGTACCCAGCGATTTCTCGAAGAACTTACTGGTGAGCGTGAGCTTGGTAGGATCGTTCTCGTGGCAGTTGTAGCAGCTGATAGGTTCGTCGAACTCGCCGATCATATCGTTGAACTTCTCTTTGTACACGCCGTCGCCCTCGCTGTTCACCAAGGCGGTGAACTGGGGCGTCTTGCACGTGATACAGCCCGCAAGCTGCTCTTTCTTCGTGGTGCGCGGCGTTTCCTTCACGCTGGTGAGCGCGTACAGGTGGCTGGACGCCTCGTCGTAGCCCAACGCGAACGCGTAGCCCTTGTACATGGTGTTCAGGGCCGGGTACAGTTCCAGGTAGTTGTGCTTGCCGGAGTCAGGCGAGTTGGACTCGTTGTTCAGGTAGGTCTGGTACTGGTCGGGGTACGCTTCCTTCCACGACTCCGCCTTCACCACGCCGTACTTGTCGGTCGCAGGCATCTCCACCTGCTTCGCCACCGGCTCGGCTGGCTTTTGGTCTGCCTCTTTGCTCGTGTTGGCCTGGGGCGCGCACGCGGCCAGCCCCATAACCAAGGCAAACGAGCATAGGGACGCGACCCAAAGCGCAGCCTTGTTGCGTTTTTCCCTCTTCATAGCTTTCTCCTCCCTTCGGATGACGAACTCTCCTTCATGAAATATACACTCTTTGAAGAAGGGGGATCAAGCAACGGGAGTCCCACAGTAATTATCACCCGACAGCGTAGGGAAAAACCCTTGCCGTCCCATCAGGGCTCTTCGGAGTTGTGCGCTACCCTTGCTGGGCTAGCAGGTCGCGTGCATGGGCGCTCGTCTGCTCCAGCTGGGTTGCCGCGCTGCGCAAAGCCGCGATATCGCCCGCCTCTAGCTTGTCGAGCTTCTTGCCCAGCAGCTTCTGCACAGCCGCAACGTCGGCCTTGATGCGCTTCTTCTCGTCCTTGTCGAGCTGCTTGCCCACCTGGACGAGCGCGCGGTCGGCCTCGTTCGCCAAACGCTGCGCCTCCTCGCGAGCCACCATGCGGTCGCGCCGCTCCTCGTCCTGTGCGGCGTACTGCTCGGCATCATGCATGGCGCGCTCCACCTCGTCGTCGGACATGCGGCCCGAATCGTCGATGGTGATGGACTGCTGCTTGCCCGAGTCGAGGTCCTTGGCCGACACGGTGAGGATGCCGTTCGCATCAATGTCGAACGTCACCTCGATCTGCGGCGCACCGGCCGGGGCGCGCTTGATGCCCTTGAGGCGGAACGTGCCGATGGCCTTGTTGTCGGCAGCCATAGGGCGCTCACCTTGCAGCACCTTGATCTCGACACTCGTCTGGAATGCCGCCGCCGTGCTGAACACCTGCGAGTAGTTCACCGGCAACGTGGTGTTGCGCTCGACGAGGCGGGTGGCCACGCCGCCCACCGTCTCGATAGACAGAGACAGCGGCGTCACATCGAGCAGCAGAATGCTGTTCTCGGCTTTGACCAGTCCCGTTGACGAGCCGGAGAGCGTAGCGCCCTGGATAGCGGCACCCGTGGCCACGCACTCGTCGGGATTGATGGAAGCCGACGGCTCCGCTCCGGTGAGCCTGCGCACGTGGTCGCGCACAGCGGGAATGCGCGTGGAGCCGCCCACGAGCAGCACGCACCCCAACTCGGAAGCCGCGATACCCGCATCGTTGAGGGCATTTTGGACAGGCCCGGCCGTGCGGTCGACCAGCTCGCGCGTCATGCTGTCGAACGCAGCACGGGTGAGCGTGGTCTCCAGGTGCAGCGGACCCGCGGGGCCCTGGGCCAAGAACGGAAGGTTCACGTGCGCGGTATCGAGCGACGAGAGTTCCTTTTTCGCTTCGCGGGCCGCCTCGGTCACGCGCTGCAAGGCCGCCTGGTCGCGGCGCAGATCGACGCCGTGCTCGCGCTTGAACGCATCCAGCAGGTACGCAGCCACGCGCTCGTCGAAGTCGTCGCCGCCCAGATGGTTGTCGCCTGAGGTAGCCAGTACCTCGATGACGCCTTCGCCGATCTCGATGATGGACACGTCGAACGTGCCGCCCCCTAGGTCGTACACCATCACCTTCTGCGGCATGCCGTTATCCAGGCCGTACGCCAAGGCAGCACTCGTGGGCTCGTTGATGATGCGCAGCACGTCGAGCCCGGCAATGCGCCCGGCGTCTTTCGTGGCCTGGCGCTGGGCATCGTCGAAGTAGGCGGGCACCGTGATGACCGCCTGGGTGACCTCCTGCCCGAGATAGGCCTCGGCATCGCGGCGCAGCTTGCGCAGGATCATAGCCGAGAGCTCTTGCGGCGAGTAGGCCTTGCCGTCGACGGTGGCCCGCCAGTCGCTGCCCATGCGGCGCTTGACCGACTCGATGGTGCGATCGGGGTTCACGGCCGCCTGACGGCAAGCGACGGTTCCCACCAAGCGCTCGCCTTCTTTCGAGAACGCGATCACGCTGGGCGTAGTGCGCTCGCCTTCCGCGTTCGGGATGATGACCGGGCGCCCGCCCTCCACCGTGGCCATGCAGCTGTTCGTGGTTCCCAAGTCGATACCGATCGTTGCCATAAGTGCGTCCTTTCGGGTTGCAGGTGCTTTTGTTCGAATGGTCGGCCAAAAGGCCGGAGGGAATCTAGAATGGCATACCGCAGAGGCGACAGAGCGTAGGGCCACATATCCAGACGCCGCAGCAGATTAGCCCAGGATTCATCGTGCCCATGCTGAACCCCTGCGCCTGGCCTTCCTGCTGGTAGGCCTGCCCCGTCTGCTGGAATTGCCGCTGGGCGCGCTGGTAGTCCTGGTTGTTGGGGTCCATCTGTACCGCACGCCTGATCTGCTCGAGCGCCATCAACGAGTTTCCGGCACCGTCGTTGGCCAGGGCACTCAGGTAGTACCAGCGGGCATTGCGCCCGTCGCTCGTCACCGCGTTCAGCGTATCAACGGCCTGCCGATGCCGGCCTGCGTTGATGCTGTCGATGGCGCTGCGCAGCGGTGCGCTGTCGGTAGCGGCCGCTTCGGGATGGAGGGGCTCGCGGCTGCCGTAGCCCGCGCCGCCGAAGCCGAACAGGTCGTCGAAGTCGATGCCGCCCGTCCAACCGTAGGGGCCTTCCCCGCCGTAGCCGCCGCCCTGCCCGCCGCCGTAGCCCGCACTGCCATAGCCCGAGCCAGCACT
>NZ_JAVWUP010000003.1:60714-66934 GCF_036667095.1 Gordonibacter sp.
CCCGCACCGGAGCGCCGGTCGCGCGCCGCGTATTTTTCAGGGTTCACAATGCGATCGTACGCCTCGTTTATCTTGTTCATGCGGTCGGCCGCCTGAGGGTCGTTCGGATTCAGGTCGGGATGGTTCTCGCGCGCCTTCTTGCGGTACGCCTTCTTCACCTCGTCGACGGACGCCTCGCGGCTTACGCCCAGCACGTCGTAGGGGTTCTCAACCACGGCGCTTCTCCTTGTCGCTTTGTTGTGTGTTGTACTTTTGCCATACACCTGCATACACGACACTGCGCATCAGGTGCAAGTCTCGCTCGAGCGGCAGACGCTCGAAAGCCTCGGCAACCCCGCCCATGAGCACCTTCAAGCTGTCGTGCATATCCTCGGGACGGGCATTCATGGCGACGAGCGGATTGTAGCTGCCCGCTTCCCGGTCGTCCTCAAAATCCATTGCAGCATCCATAACGTAGACGAACTTGCCCAGCCGGGCTCCCAGCCGGCGAAGGTCGTCGGCCCAGTAGTCGTCGGGACGGTATACGAACAGCTCGCCCATGAGCGCACCGAAGCGGTTGGCGGCCGCATCGGGTGTCGGCTGCGCCGCGTCAGCCTCGGGCGCCGCGGCAGCAAAGGCGGCTTGCTCGAGAGCGCCGATATCCGCCATGCCTGCGTCCACCGCCTCGCAGATACGCGGATTCCGCACCCGCACGTCTCGATAGGGGCCGGCAAGCATCGCAGCAAACGCCCGGGCCCGCACGCTGCGATCGTCCTGCCAGTCGTCGAGGGCCTTGTAATAGGCAAGCGCCACCGTCACGTCGGCAGCGTAGTCCGTGCATTCGGAACGTGCGAAACCATGGGGCTTGACCGGGTGCGGCGCGCAGCGCGCCTGGCCACAGCACTCGTCCGGCTCGTAGAGCGAGCCGAGCAACAGCGCCAGGAATGCCAGGTCGTACGTGAGCGCAAGGCGGCAGCGCTGCCCGCAGCACTCGCCGAGCGAACGGCACAGCCCGCAGTACACGTCGTGATAGCGCTCGCGCTCGTCTGCGTCCAAGACCTCTATGCTGGGAACGATGTAGCCGAACATGCGCTAGCCCCTGACCTTTTCCGTCAGCGCGGCAAGGGCGCGGAATCCGGCGACGATGGCATCGAACGTTTCCTGCGGCTCACTTTCAAACACCTTGCCGTAGCGGCGGTTCACCTCTTCGTCGACGCTTGCAAGCAAGGCGCGGCCCTCCTGGGTTACCCGCAACTCAAGCGAGCGCTTGTCGGCTCGGCTGCGCTGCCGCTCGATAAGCCCGCGGTCCTCGAGCTTGCGGCACACCGACGAGAAGTTGGTGCGCAGAATACCCGTACGGTCACTGAGCTGGCCAGCCGTCAATCCCGGCATGCGCAGCAGCTCCACCAGCACGTGCAGCTGCTGCAAAGTGAGACCGCACTGCTGACAGACGGGGGCCATCACCTCGTGCATGTCCCTTTGCAGGCTGCAGGTGGCGGAAAACATCTCGGTTTTGAAGGTGGCGACATCCATGCCACGCTCCTACGACTTTTTCGTGGTCTCGGTCTGGCACTTCGGGCACACCACGCGCAGCGTGCCCTTGCCGCGCGGCACTGACAGCGTTTGGCCGCAGCCTTTGCAGGTAAAATAGCGCGTGGTCTTGCGGTTCTCCCATTTCTTACGCAGAAGGCCGACCTGCCGCTTCGGCTTCGCGGCAATGCGCTCGTACGCGGCGTTCTCGCGCTCGCGCGCTGCAAGGTTTTTCGAGCAGCAGCGGACCAGCGAATATGCGAGGAGAGCGAGCGACACCCACGAGAGCAGGTCAAGGCCGGGAACCATAGACAGGATAAGCAGCACGAACGCAACGGCCACGAGGAAGTTCGAGAACCCGTCCGTACCGTGGCGCCCTTGCATCCATCCAGCCAGTCTCATTTGCATCCGTCCGAAAAAACCGTTCACAACCAGCCCTTCCCTTTCTGCCCGCGCCAAATGGCGCAGCACCCGCCACCGAGGCGGAAGCCGTCGACAACGCACGCAGTTGTTTGTTAATACTCTTAAAATAAGACTAGTTGTGCTCGAACCCTGCGAGAACCTCGTCCGTCACCCAATTGAGACGATACGGCCACAACTCACCCACAGGTTCTCAACCGAGAAACCATGGGAAGCTACACCTGAGCGTCTGAAGAGAGCCTGAGATGAAAGGGAGGCGACCGAGCATAGGGCTGGCCGCCTTTTTGATGATTGAGAATGTCGCGGTGGAGCTGGGCGTCCGTATCATGAATGCCTTCGTGGAGACACGCCGTTTCCTCGCAAGCAACGCAGCGCTTTTCGAGTGTTGAGTCAAGCTCATGAGGATCTTAATCTCATCAACAAACCCTGTCTTACGAGAAATGAGACTGGACCTCTTAAGGCTTTAGGCAAGCAAGTGGAACAACGAAAACACCGTCGTCGCGCCGGTAAGCGTACTTGCCCCCGGTCAGCACAGCTTTGAAAGCAGGGGGCGGGGTCTTTGTCGTGTCGATCTTCTCCTCCAGCTTTTTCAGATGGTCGGCACCTTCCTCGATTCGCTCTTCGCCGCCGAGCTTCACTTCGATAGCTCCCCACGCTCCATTGTCCTTCTGCACAATGGCATCGGCTTCAAGTCCGGACTTGTCGCGGTAATGAGCAACCCCGCCACCGATGCTATCCATATAAATGCGCAAATCTCTCACGCAAAGAGACTCGAACAAAAATCCCATGGTAGAGAGGTCGCCCAAAAGACCAGCCGCATTCGTCTTAAGCGCAGCGGCAGCCAATGAGGGGTCGGTAAAATGCCATACCGAGGACATCCTTAGGGGAGTTTTCGAGCGTAACGTAGGAGCCCATGCTGGAATGTCTTCGATGACGAAAATCTTCCTGAGCGAATTGATGTAGGAGGCAACGGTCTTTTCCGACATCGCCACTCCGTCTCCCGACATGTCTGATGCCAGCGTAGCAAGCGACGCCTCCTGCGCCGAGCATCGAGCCAACGAGCGTAACAAAGCGCGCGCCTTGCTCGCGTTTCTTTTGATGCCGCTCGCTTCGGATATGTCGTTTTCGGCGATGGCATCGAGATAATCTCGTGCTTGAGAATATGGTTCCGGGTTTTTCTTTGTTACAGCTTCCGGCCATCCCCCTCGGCAAATGCAGCATGCAATATCTTCCACGCTGATATCCGATACACCCTCAACATCGCCTCCTTCGAAGAGGGTAGACAAAGACACTTCTCCGGTTGATTCCCTCGACTCGTATAAGGACATAGAGCGCATGGTAAGGCGTGCGATTCTTCCTGTACCTGTATGCTTGATGAGCTCAGGTTTCACCGGGGTAGCTGAACCGGTGAGCAGATACTGCCCACTCACGCCTTTGCTCTTGTCAATAGCGCTTATGACGGCATCCCAGAGTACAGGAGCCACCTGCCACTCGTCGATAAGTCGTGGCCTATCTCCTCGCAAAAGCAGGGAGGGCTTAGTTTGGGCGAGCGCTATGTTTTGCTCGTACTCATCTGGATCTCGCAAAAACAGAGCGCTCTTCGCCAGCTGCTCGCATGTACTCGTCTTTCCAGTCCACTTCGGGCCGCGTACGAGGACAGCTCCTGTATATGACATCTTTTCGGCTAAGACAGCGTCAATAATTCTTGGAAGATATTCAAAAGACATGGGTATCTCCTTTCCACAGAGGAGTATATCGCAAATTTCCTTATTTGGCCCATTTTTACTTCCGTGTTTGGCGCGTTTTTATTTCCTCATTTGGCGCGTTCTTACTTCCCTATCTGGCCTCACACAATCAAGGAGACCATTCATGCCCTACATCGACCCGTCCATCATCGCACGGGTCAAGAAGATCGACTCGTGGTGGACGGTAAAGGGATTCGAACCCTCGACCCCTGCGTTGCGAACGTAATGTTCTCCCAAGTCATCCGTAAACAATCCTCATTAGTTTAGATACTAAAGTGGTGATGTATCCTTCGCTTTTCAGGGAAGCCATCATCCGATTACCATGCTTACACCCTGACAAAGCACGGCATCGGGTTCTCCCTTACATAGCGCATTGCGGAAGATTCTTTGGACGAGCCATAAACTGCTTCGGCTGCCTGAGGTGCGAGCTGAAAAAACATCTCAACTGCCTGGAGACTGGTAGCAGTTGGAGCGGGCCGATTGTCGGAAAGAAGAAATAGTCTTTCGTGATGCACTGCCCAGGCAGATGCGCTAGAGGATACCGTAGCACCATTTTTGGAAAATGTTTCCGAAAGACAGGTACCAACTGCTCAATTTCGAGGATTACCAGGAAAATAGAACCGTTCTATTTTCCTGTCTAGAAAAGTAATAGTAAAGTCATCTTCAAAAGGGTTCTTTCCTATCTGCTTTTCGGCGGGAACAGCGTTTTTATGAAATGATTGAACCCGTGCGCATAGTGCAGGCTTGTGACATACCGGCGTACTGAGGTGGGCGAATTGCGCTAGAACGAAGTTGCATCGGAATTGAAGTAGCCAATACGGATCTCAACCTGCAGGTTCGTGGCAGCACCAAGAACCTCGGATACTTAGCTGCCGCAGAAGGTACTCCGACCTCAACGACGGTTAAGTATTATTTCAGAGCTTCCCTAACGACGGAGCAAGCTCTCTATATTTCCCATTACTGAAATGTCTAATATTTCTCAAGTTGTGTCCCGAATATGTCCCGAATATGTCCCGAAACGGTATAATGTCTCGAAACGGACGAAAGGATAGGCCGTGAACACTGGGGATTTCGAAAACCACCTGCGTGATGGCGAGGGCCTCACGGTCGAATTCAAGCGTTGCGGAAATCAGCCGGAGAAAGACACCTTTGAAACCATCTGTTCATTCGCCAATCGTCAAGGAGGTGTCATCTTCCTTGGAGTTGAGGATGACGGCCAGGTGACAGGGGTGCTTGAACATGCCGTAAGCGATATTGAGCGAAACATTGTGAATATCGTTTCGAACCCGGACTGCTTCAACGTGGCACCTACTTTCGAATTTGAAGAAATCTCCTACGAAGAAAAAACTGTTTTGCGCGTTTGGATTCCTATGGGGCCTACCGTATATCGTTACAAGGGGCGCATCTATGACCGGATCGCGGATGTTGATGTTCGAGTAACGAGCGACACCCAAATTTCAGCTTTATACCTGCGAAAGAGCGCGCAGTATTCGGAGCGAAAAGTCTACAAATATTTTGAGCGGGAAGATATCCGGACGGATCTCATTGACCGCGCTAGAAAGATGGCGCTTGCCAGAACCCCAAAGCACCCTTGGGGAGAAATGAGCGACAACGAACTTCTTCGCAGCTCAAGCCTTTACCTTCGCGATAGGGAAACTGGTGAGGAAGGGTACACTTTAGCTGCTGCATTGCTACTAGGAACCGACGAAGTCATAGCTGACCTTTGCCCTTCCTACGTAACGGACGCAATCGTGCGCAAAGAAAACCTCGATCGCTACGATGACCGTCTTCTTGTCAAAACGAATCTCATCGAAGCCTACGATCTTCTTTTCTATTTCGCGCAAAAAAACTTACCCGATCGATTCCATTTGGAAAACGGCCATTCCGTAAGCGCACGCGACATTATAATTCGCGAGGTTGTTTCAAACCTATTAGCCCATCGAGAATACCTAAGCCTCTATCCAGCAAAACTCGTTATCGACAACGACACCTTGCGCACCGAAAATGCCAGCAGGTCGATCTTTGAGGGAAGACTGACGCTCAACGACTTTAATCCCATGCCCAAAAATCCGGTCATAGCCGATTTCTTTGCGCAGATAGGCCGTGCGGACAAGCTAGGGAGCGGCATGCATAATCTCGTTAAGTACACGGAGATTTACGCAGATGGAAGCCCAGAACTAGTAGAGGGAGATTTTTTCAAAACGAGTATTCCCATACGAAAAAATGTACTCGCAGAAGCGAAGATATCCCTTATGCCATACGATCCAAACACAATCCATAGCATTGCAGATGCGATCGAAGCAATGCTGAATGGCCTAGGCTATGCAACTCCTGCTGAAATCGCCAAGATGTCAGGGCTGTCATCTAAAACAGCAAAGCGGCACCTTGCAGCCATGATGGAACAAGGTATTCTTGTTGCCGAGGGAACAACACGCGACCGAAAATACCGTAGGAAATAAAACAAGCCGGAAGCAATTCCCGGCTTGTGGGCTTCGTGGTGGAGATGAAGGGATTCGAACCCTCGACCCCTACGTTGCGAACGTAAT
>NZ_JAVWUP010000004.1:0-56992 GCF_036667095.1 Gordonibacter sp.
ATGGCGGGATGTACGAGACTCGAACTCGCGACCTCCGACGTGACAGGCCGGCGCTCTAACCAACTGAGCTAACACCCCGTGCTTTGCAGCGAGGGATATTCTATCGGGAAATCAAAAAGGGCGCAATACCCTATTTTGAAAATTTTTTATCTCGTCCCCAAAAGGGGCACGGGGTATAATAGAGGACGAGCCGAAGGGAGCGTGTACTCCCACCGGCTCTAAGAATCGCTTCGGCGGTTTGGGTTTGTTTCTAGCGCTCCGGCCCCTTGCGGGATCGGAGCGCCTCCTTTATCACCAAAAACAACTCGATGACGCGGGATACCAGCTCTAAAAGCACTGCAGCAAGCATGAACAAATCCAAAACGGTCATGGGCTTCACCTCCGTTCATCTAGAATAATGAGAGGGAGAGGCACCAAGCCGCCGGGCGTTTCCTGATGCATACTATAGCGCCGCGACCTTGCGGATCGACCGTATCCTTGCCGTATAAAAGCCGCATCAAGCCAGCAAAATACCAGCAGATCGACCGTCGGAGGCTGGGTAGGATGCAAGCAGGTATTCGACATGCGTCTAACTAAAACCAAGCAAGCCAGATCGGTCTCGACGAAGTGCCGGACATGCAGGCGTGCACGTTCTGTGGAAAAGAAAACGATCCGCTTATATTTCATGATGAAATTTTTAACAAGTGATATATTTTAGTGCCTAAATTAAATAGGAGAGAAAGCGAGAGAAGCGATGGGGTTATGAAGATAACGCGAGACGAGGAGTTCGAGCACCCCTTTATGTCCGAGCATGGCGCTTCGTTCGGCCCGCTCGATGACATGGTTCGCGAGCTGTTCGAACTGATGCGTCGAGCGCGGCAGGCCGATCTCGTGCCGGCACCCAAAGGGCTCACGCAGGCGGAGTCGCGCATTTTGTCGGCGATCGATGCGCTGCACTGCCGTCGCGACCACGTCCGTCCGGGGCTCGTTGCGGAGGTCACCCATACGAAGCCCAGCGCCCTGTCGCAGACGCTTCGCGTTTTGGAAGAGAAAGGGCTGCTGGAGCGGCACCGAACGAGCAGCGACTTCCGAGGTGTGGCTTTGAGCTTGACCGACGAAGGAAAGCAGCTCGCCAAGGAGTCCAAGCGACTGCATAGCGAGCATATGAAAGAGGTCGTGGCCTTCATGGGCGAGGACGACATTCGCCATCTGATACGCATTCTCCGCAAGATCGTGGAATTCCACGAAGCCCCGCGCGATGCATCTGCAGAGAGGGTCGACGAGGAAACCGACGAGCAAAAAGGAGGCGAGAGCCCGTGCGCGTAATACGTTACCTTAAAAACGCCAAGATCGCGGTCGTTCTTATCGTGCTGCTGCTGGTAGTGCAGGCGTTTACTGACCTGTCGCTGCCGAACTACACGTCGAAGATCGTCGACGTGGGCATCCAACAATCGGGCATCGAGCATGCGGCCACGACCGAGATGACCGCGAAGACGCACGATCTGGTGGCCATGATGCTGCCTGCGAGCGACGAGCAGACGTTCCGCGATGCCTATACCGAAACCGATGCGGGCACCTACAAGCTGAACGCCCAAGGCGAGAAGGAGCAGGCAGCGCTGGATGGCATGGCGGCCATGCCTTTGGTTGCCATCCACAATGCCCAGCAGATTCCCGACCTGGATCTCGACCAGGCCCTGCAAGCTTATCAGGCCGGGGTGGTGCAGAAAGACCAGATCCTCGACATGCTGAGCGAGGCCAAGAGCAAGATGGGCGATAGGGGCGATTCCATCGTGCAGCAGCAGGCCATCGCTGCGGCCAAGGCGGAGTACGAATCGCTCGGCTACAACCTCTCCGACATGCAGATGGGCTATCTTATCCAGATCGGCCTTATCATGCTGGGCCTGGCGGCACTCGGCATGGTGGCTGCGGTCATCGTGGGCTACCTCGCCTCCCGTACGGCCGCCAAGGTGGGCGCCACGTTGCGCGCGAAGCTGTTCCGCCAAGTGGTGTCGTTCTCCGACGCTGAGGTTCAGAGCTTCTCGGCGGCCTCGCTTATCACGCGCGGCACCAACGACATCCAGCTTATCCAGATGATCACCGTCATGCTGCTGCGCATGGTGCTGTACGCGCCCATCTTGGCTATCGGCGGCATCATCATGGTGTCTCGTACGAACCTGGCCATGAGCTGGATCATCATTCTTGCGGTCGTGGTCATCGGCGTGCTCATCGTCGTGCTCATGAAAGTGGCTATGCCCAAGTTCAAGATCATGCAGAAGCTGGTCGATCGGGTGAACCTTGTGTCGCGCGAGATACTTACCGGCCTACCCGTCATCCGCGCGTTCGACCGTCAAGAGCACGAGGAGCAGCGTTTCGATGCGGCCAGTGCGAACCTTATGAAGACGCAGTTGTTCACCAACCGCGTTATGACGTTCATGATGCCGCTGATGATGCTTATCATGAACGGCGTGAGTGTGCTTATCGTGTGGGTAGGCGGAAGCTACATCGACAACGGCACCATCCAGACTGGCGACATGATCGCGTTTATCACCTACTCCATGGTCATCATCATGGGCTTCCTCATGATCGGCATGATATCCATCATGCTGCCGCGTGCCGACGTGGCCGCGCAACGTGTCGACGAGGTGCTGAACACGCAGCCCACCATCTGCGACCCGGTACCCGGTAAGGCCCAGGACGACGTGTTGGCCAGTTTTGCGGGCGGGGCGACCATTGCTTTCAGCAAGGTCAGCTTCAAGTACGGCGACTCGAAGGAGTGCGTGCTGGAGGACCTGGACTTCACCTGTGAGCCGGGCAAGACCACGGCCCTCATCGGGTCGACGGGTTCGGGCAAGTCAACCGTCATCAAGCTCATCGAGCGCTTCTATGACGTCACGGGCGGCTCTATCACGTTAGACGGCGTGGACATTCGCGCTGTCAGCCAGGAGGCGCTTCGCGCGCAGCTGGGTTACGTGCCCCAGAAGGCGTTTTTGTTCTCGGGCACCATCGAGTCGAACATCGCCTACAGCGACGAGGGCATGCCTTCCGAACGCGTGCAAGCCGCTGCCGAGATTGCCCAGGCGGCCGATTTCATCGCGTCGAAGGATGAAGGCATGGAATCGGACGTGTCCCAAGGTGGCACGAACGTATCGGGAGGCCAGCGTCAACGTTTGGCCATAGCCCGCGCGCTTGCTACCGAGGCCCGCGCCTACTTGTTCGACGACAGCTTCTCGGCGCTGGACTACAAGACCGATGCGGCGCTGCGTCAAGAGCTGCATACGCGTCTTTCCGACAAGACGGTCGTGATCGTGGCCCAACGCATCTCCACCATCCTGCATGCCGACAAGATCGTCGTGCTGGACGATGGCCGGATCGTCGGCCAGGGCACGCATGACGAGTTGCTGAAAACCTGCGAAGAGTACCGGGAGATCGCGATGTCCCAGCTGTCGGCTGAGGAATTGAGCGGGGGTGATGCAGCATGAGCGCGCAGACGAAAGCAGGCGCCCCTCGTCGTGGTCCTATGGGTGGCCACGGAGGGCATGGCCCCGGGGGCATGATGCCCGGCGAGAAGGCCAAGGACCTCAAAGGCACGCTCAAGAAGCTTGTCGGCTTCATGGGCCGCTTCAAGGTCGGGATAGCCGTAGTGCTCGTGTTCGCCGTCGCCTCCACGGTGTTCACCACCGTCGGCCCCAAGGTCATGGGACAAGCAACGACCGAGCTGTTCAACGGCATCGTGGCCAAGATCGGTGGCACCGGCGACATCAACTTCGACCTGATCGCGCAGATCCTGCTGTTCACCATGGGGCTGTACCTGATCAGCGCTGCCTGCTCGTTCGTGCAAGGCTGGATGATGAGCTCCATCTCCCAGCGCACGTGCTACGAGCTGCGCCGCGACATCGCGTCGAAGATCGACCGCATGCCCATGGGCTACTTCGAGCGCAACTCGGTGGGCGACACGCTCTCGCGCATCACCAACGATGTCGACACGCTCGGCCAAAGCCTGAACCAGGGCATCACCCAGCTCATCACGTCGGTGGTGTCCATCATTGGCGTGCTAGTCATGATGCTTACCATCAACCCCCTCATGACGCTTATCACCGTGGTCATCCTTCCCATTTCGCTGGGACTTATCATGATCGTGGTGAAGAAGTCGCAGAAGTTCTTCTTCGCGCAGCAAAAGACGCTCGGCGAGATCAACGGCATCGTCGAGGAGACGTTCTCGGGACATGCCATCGTGAAAGCGTTTAACCGCGAGGACGGCACGGTGGACACGTTCAACGAGACGAACGCCCGCCTGTACAACTCGGCGTGGAAGTCTCAGTTCATCTCGGGCCTCATGCAGCCTATCATGGGCTTTGTGAGCAACCTCGGCTACGTCGTGGTGGCCATTACCGGCAGTTTCATGGCCGTGCAGGGCATCATCACGGTGGGCGACATCCAGGCGTTCATCCAGTACGTGAAGAACTTCACGCAGCCCATTACGCAACTGACGCAGGTGTCCAACGTGCTGCAGCAGATGGCGGCGGCGGCCGAGCGTATCTTCGAGTTCCTCGACGCACCCGAGGAGGAACCCGACCACGTGACGGCTCGCTCCGAAGATGCCTGCTGCGGGGTCGAGTTCGAGCACGTGCATTTCGGCTACGATCCGGAAAGGCCGGTTATCGAGGACTTCTCGGCCTCGGTTGAGGAAGGCCAGACGATTGCGCTCGTCGGTCCTACGGGTGCCGGCAAGACCACGATGGTGAAGCTGCTCATGCGCTTCTACGACGTGCAGGCGGGCTCCATCAAGATAGGCGGCCATGACCTGCGCGAGTTCGCGCGGGACGACCTGCGCAGCATGTTCGGCATGGTTTTGCAGGATACCTGGCTGTTCAACGGCACGATCCGCGACAATATCCGCTACGGCAAGCTCGACGCTACCGACGAAGAGGTGGAGGCAGCGGCGAAAGCGGCCTACGTTTACCACTTCATCCAGACGCTTCCTGCGGGCTTCGACACCGAGATCAACGAGGATGCCAGCAATATCAGCCAAGGCCAACGACAGCTGCTGACTATCGCACGCGCTATCCTAGCCGATCGCCGTATGCTCATCTTGGACGAGGCCACCAGTTCGGTGGACACGCGCACCGAGGAGCGCATCCAGAAGGCTATGGACAACCTCATGGCCGGGCGCACCTCGTTCGTCATCGCGCACCGCCTGTCCACCATTCGCTCGGCGAACCTCATCCTCGTCATGCGCGATGGCGACATCGTGGAGCAAGGCACGCACGAACAATTACTCGAACTTGGCGGTTTCTACGCGGAGCTGTATAATTCACAGTTCGCTGAGACTATCGACGAGGCGGAGGAAGAGCGCTGAGGGGAATGCGCTGTCCTTGCCGAGGTGGAACCATGTATGGCTCTGCCTCGGCTACCGCATCGCTCGAACGGACGAGGATGGCCGCATGCCCCTAAAGGGAGCCGATTGCACAACCGACGAGACGCAAGCCGCACCTGCAACCCGGGTGCAGCTTGCCGTATTCGATTTCGATGGCACCAGTATCTGCGGTAATTCGCCGGTGATGCTGGTGTGGTACCTCAGGCGGCGCCACCTGCTTAGGAAGAGCGTCGTTTTGCGCATCCTGGTGTGGGCTGCCGCCTACAAGCTGCGCCTGCCGCAAAACGAGAGCTCGGTGCGCAGCCTGGTGTTCACGGCATTCGAAGGAAAGCCGGCCGCCGAGGTCGATCGATTCCTTGCCGGATTCTACGACGAGTGCGTGGCACCTCGGTTCCGTCCGCAGGCCGATGCTGCCATGCGTGCACATACGCAGGCGGGCGAGGTGGTCCTGGTTATCTCGGCCACGTTCGAGCCCATCATCCTGCAGGCCATGCAGCACCACCCCTTCAAGCATCAGATATCCACGCGCATGCGCATCGCCCCGGACGGCACCTACACGAGGGAAGTGGAGGGGTTGCCTGTCGAAGGCGAGCAGAAGCTCGATGCGGTGAAGCACTTTGGCGACGAGCATTACGGCCCTGGGAACTGGGAGCTTGCGGCCGCTTACGGCGACCATCACTCCGACCGGGCCGTATTGGCGGCTGCCCGGCGGGCCTTCGCGGTGAATCCCGACCGACCGCTTATGCGCACGGCTCGCAAGCGGAACTGGGATGTGGTGGCCTGGTAGCGCTGCTCTAGGTTTCGTTGGTAGGTTTCGTTCCTGTGACATTTCATGTTTTTACGCTGCGGCCTCTGTTGTCGCGCTCGACTCCGGTAAAATGCGACTTGAGTATATACATTTGCGCAAAAGCGCAATTTCTATAGCTGCGAAGGAGGTGGGCCCATGTTCGAGAACGCTGACACGAACAGCTCGCCAAGCCAGAACGACGAATATGACAACAGCTCTTCCACCGACTACCTGCGCCGTGCCGCGCAGGCCAGCGCGGCGGGAGACGCCGTGCTGGGCATGCACCTGTACCTTGCTGCGTTCGAGCGAGGTGCACATGGTGCCTATGCCCCTGATGACGAAGCGATCGACGGGCTGCGCCAGGCATGGTCGCTGGCCTGCAAGCTGAAGGAGCGCTCGCTGGCAGAGTACATTTTCGAGAAGCTCGAGCCTTTCCTGGCTCCCGGCGAGGTGTCTGCCTGCGCCGAGCAGCTGCAGCGCTTGGCGTTGGATAAGCTGGAGGAATTCGGTCTGACCCGCGAGGATCTCGAGGACATGACTGATATGATCTCGCAGGATTTCCTGGGTATCGATGCGCCGCGCCTGATGCAGGTAGAGCATGTGACGCTGCCGAGTGTATTCGGCTCGGGCCTGAAAGTGTCGGGCAAAACGAAGGCCGAAACCGTGGTCGATGCGGCAGACAGCGAGCAGGCTGCGGTGAAAAAAGAGACTCTCGCCCTCGGTGCAGATACGGTGGAGACGACGGCTCTTGATGCCTCGGCGGAGCGCACGGCTGCGATCGTGCCCGCAGCGCAGGCGGCCGAGGACGGGGTCGATGATGCCGATGCCCATGCGGTGGTGGTATCGCTCGAGCGCATCACCTATGCCGACATCGTCGGATACCGTGACACGGTGGCGCTCATGCGCGATTTCGGCGTGGGCATGCAAGGCGATGCCCAGTTCCAGGACTTGGTCTCGTTGTTGAACGCCCGCCACGGCCTGGACAGCATGCCGGCTGCCGATGCCATCTTGTTCCGCTCGCCCGCGCGCGAGGACGCGAACCGCTTCATGGTGGCCACCCTTGGCGAGTTGGACATGCCGACTATCCGTATGCGCATGGAAGAGAACTTGCAGGGCATGCCGGTGCTGTGCGTTATGGCCCAGGCCGACAACCAGCCCAAGCTGAACGCGGCGCGCAATACCTTCGAGGGACCAGGGGTGTTGCTGCTGGAGGATCTGGACCTTTGGGTGTCGCCCTATGCGGACCCGCTGGACGAGATGGGCGGATTCGTGTTCTCCAGCCTTTCTCGCGGTGCGCGCGAGACTATCGGCCTGATCCGCTCGGCGGCCGAGAGTCCTGACGTGTTCGTGTTGGCAAGCGCGTCTGAGGAGGGTGAGATCGACCCCTTCTTCTACGATCTGCTGGAGCCTTTGTCCATCGTGGACATCGACTATCCCACGCCGGCCGAGCGGGCTGACATTTGGATGGAGATCGCCCGCGAGCATCCGTCGCTGCGCAGTATCTGCCGTGCCGACCTGGTGAAGTACTCCGAGGGCATGCCGCGCTACGATATGTACCTGGCTGCCCGCGAAGCGGTTGAGGAAGCCTACAAAGCTGGCCTCATGACACGCCGCTACGTGGCGGTGACGAAAGACAACCTGTTTGAGAAGCTGGCGGCCTATCAGCCGCTGGACTCGGCCGAGTACCATGCGCTCGAAGATGCGGTCGTGGTTGATTTCAGACGCGAATTGGAGCATCTCGACGATCTGCTGAAAGGAACCGGGGAGTAGGAGATATGGATATCACGCGACGTTGCGATTATGCCTGCCGAATTCTCCGTGCTGCTTACAAGAGCGGTGACTCTTACGTCTCGGTGTCGGATATTGCCGAGGCCGAAGATATCCCTTATGCGTTCGCCCGCAGCATCCAGCATGACTTGGTGAAGGCGGAGCTTATCAAGACGGTGCGCGGCGCACGGGGAGGCTTAGTGCTGAACTGCGATCCTGCCGAGGTGACCTTGCTCGAGGTGCTGGAGTCCATCCAGGGTCCCGTGAGCGTGTCTCTCTGCGCTATCGATCCTGAATACTGCGAGAAGCAGGAAGGGTGCGCGTACAACAAGGTTTGGCAAGGTGCCGATCGTCTGCTGAACGGGTACTTTGCCGCCATCACGTTGAAAGATCTGTTCGAGCAAGGCGGTACGCATCCCGCGGTGGTGGCGGCTATGGCTTCGGGCGACGGGCCGACCTCCTGCGCGGGTATGAACGACAAGGCCTCAGGCGGGGGAGCGGGCAGCTGCGCTTGTCCGAGTGACGCGACGTCCTGTACCTGTCGGTCATGCCGCTGACGCAGGACGCGTGTCCTGTGTGGCCGTGCGACGACCCGGACCGCGACGCGTTCATCGCCCAAGTGCGTATGCAGGGAGCGAGGCTCTACCGCGACCTTCCGTGGAGGAACCTGGACGACCCCTATGCCGTGCTCGTATCCGAGATTATGCTGCAGCAGACCCAAGTGGCGCGGGTGGGGCGGTTTTGGGAGCGTTTCCTGGCGCGGTTTCCCACCCTCGATGCCCTGGCATCGGCCGGTACGGCCGACGTATTGGAGATGTGGCAGGGGCTCGGCTACAACCGCCGGGCGTTGGCGCTGAAGAAGACGGCGGACGTGTGCGCCGCTGAACGGGGAGGAACACTGCCCGATACGGCTGAGGAGTTGCAGGCGCTGCCGGGCATCGGCCCGGCTACGGCAGCCGGGGTCGTCGCCTTCGCCTTCAACCGCCCCTCGCTGTACCTTGAGACGAACGTGCGCACGGTGTTCCTGCACGAGCTGTACCCCGACTGCGAGGGCGTGAGCGACAAGCAACTGGTGCCGCTGGTGGCCGACACGTGTCCCCCCGACGATGCACGGGCGTGGTACTACGCGCTGCTGGATTACGGCGCGCATCTGAAAACGCAGGTGGCAAACCCCTCGCGCCGCAGCGCGCACTATACGCGCCAGTCGGCCTTCGAGGGCTCTCGGCGCCAGAAACGCGCCGAGCTCGTGCGCGTCGTGCTGGCGGCACCCGGCATCACTGCGGACGAGCTGGCAGTCCGTCTCGACGAGTTCGAGCGGGCCGGGGCACGCGACGGCGTGGATGCGGTAATCTTTGACAGCATCGTGGCAGATCTCGTGTCCGAAGGCTTTTTCCGTCGCGACGGCGACGTTTTCCTTCCCTGACCGAAAAGCTGTGGTAGAATCCCTCTACTCCGTGAGGGAGTAGTCGATGCCGAAAGGCGTGGCTGCGTCAACATACTGCTTCCAGGCGAAGCTGGCGCACTCTTAAACGACAAGACTCGCGGTGTGGCGTACTCGTCGCACCGTTCATCAGATAGCCGGCGCGCGTATGCGTCGGTATTTTTTTGCCTATCGTCCGAAAGGGCGCTGCGGGTTGCGGCTGGGGTGGCTGCGATAAGACGAGAGGACTATCCATGGGATTCGTAGAGCTGTTGTTGATTGCAGTAGGGTTGTCTATGGATGCCTTCGCGGTGTCTATCTGCAAGGGCTTGTGCATGAAGCGCCTAAACTTGCGCCAAGCCGCCGTCATCGCGCTGTTCTTCGGTGGCTTCCAGGCTGTCATGCCGCTGATCGGCTGGGCGCTCGGCACGCAGTTCGAACGGTTCATCACGCCGGTAGACCATTGGATCGCTTTTGTGCTGCTGGCCTTAATCGGCGGGAAGATGCTTTGGGATGCCTTCCATGACGATGACGAGGGCTCCTCGTGTCCGGTGGACGGCAAGCTGAATATGCGCGAGCTTACCATGATGGCCGTGGCCACGAGCATCGATGCCTTGGCCGTGGGTATCACGTTCGCTTTCCTGAGCGTGGACATCGCCCCTGCGGTAGGCCTCATCGGCGCCACGACGTTCGCCCTGTCCCTGGTGGGCGTGGCGGTGGGCCATCGTTTCGGTGCGCGCTACGAGAAGCCCGCCACCATAGCGGGCGGTGCCGTCCTTATCCTCATAGGTTTGAAGATACTGCTCGAGCACCTAGGTGTCATCGCGTTTTAGCGCCGCGCGGAGGCGTGCCGCCTACACGATGGGGTAGCTTCCCAGCACCTTCACTTCGCGCAGCTTCAGGCGCAGGCAGTTCAAGGCGGTCTGCACGATGGGGTCGTTCTCGGAACCTTCGAACTCGATGAAGAACATGTAGTCACCCAGCGCCTGTTTGGTGGGGCGCGACTGGATCAGGGACAGGTCGATGCCGGCGAAGGCGAACTCCGAGAGGATCATGTGCAGCGTTCCCGCGCGGTTCACCTGCAAGAAGAGGGCAAGCGACGTCTTGAGCTTCGTCCCGGAGAACACCGGCGGGTGTCCTTGACGGCCGATCAGGGCGAACGCCGTCTGGTTTCCGAAGTGGTCCTCGATGTCGCGCTCGCAGACGCGCGCTCCGTGGCATTCGGCGGCGAACGCGTTGGCGATGCCCGCGATATGCGGGTCGCTCGCGGCCAAGCGGGCGCTTTCGGCGGTGGACGAGGTGGTGATGGCGGTGCGGCCGGGGAGCCGCTCGTTTAGGAAGCGGCGGCATTGCGCGAGCCCCTGGGCATGCGACGCCACGGTGGTGATGTCCTCCATCGTGGCGTCGGGGTGCATGACTAGGCAATGATGGACGTCGACGACTTCCTCGCCCAAGATGTTAGCCGAGCTTTTGAACGCGAAGTTGTCGAGCGTGGCCGTGACGGATCCTTCGAGCGAGTTCTCCTTGGCCACGACGCCGTACTCGCATTTGCCGCGGTCTACGCAGTCGAACACCTCGTCGAACGAAGTGCATTCCAGAAGCTGCGGCTCGCCGATGCCGAGCCGCGCGGCGAAGGCGCGCGTTGCCTCGTCGGTGTAGGTGCCGGCGGGGCCGAGGTAGGCGAATACGGGTCCAAGGGGGGTCATGGCGGGTTCCTTCGGGTTCTTCGGTGCTTGGGCGGTGCGCCTGCGTTGTGTTGCGGGCACACAATATCAGGCTATAATACCGGTACGAGAACCTGTTCGCATGCGGTTGCAGTCCTTTGCAGAAATCCTACAATTCTCCTGTTTTTCGATGAGCGGTATTGCAACGTACGCGGTATGTGGGCGGTGGTAGCTTCTATGCATGTTTCTGCATAAAAGAACTCTGACCTGCATAAAATATGTTACGTAGCAGCCATTCCGTAACATTTTTAGACCATTTGCGGCTCAAATGTTGCGCTCACGTCACCGCCACGTTAGAGGAAGAATTTCTCGGGGAAAATGTATCTAGTATGTTATGTCAGACGAGAGCACCTGAGGAGGTGTGCACATGGAAACAGAGGCCACGGTTTCAGGGTTTCAGGATATGCTGTCCGCTCGCGGGGTGACGCGACGCAGCTTCATGAAACTTTGCGGCGCCGTTGCCGCGGCTGCCGGGCTATCTCAGCTCGCCGCTCCGCAGGTGGCGCAGGCCCTTGAGAAATCCGTGATCGGCGCGACGAAGGGGAACTTGTACCCGGTAATCTGGATCGAAGGCGCGTCATGCACGGGCTGTACCGAGTCGTTCGCCCAAGTCGAGACCCCCGATCCGGCAAGCGTCGTTCTGGAGCTGATCTCGCTCAACTATTCGGAGACGCTGTCCGCGGCTGCCGGTTGGTCGATGGAAGAGGCAAAAGAGCAGACTATCCACGCCGGCGGCTATATCCTCATCTACGAGGGCGCTGTGCTGGAGGGTTGGGGCGGTCAAGCGCTGCGCGTTGCCGACAAGCCTGGCACGGAGCATTTGGTCGAGGCTGCCGCGAACGCCGATGCGGTCGTTGCGTTGGGCTCTTGCGCGGTCAACGGCGGCTGGATGGGCGCGAACCCGAACCAGGCCGGTGCGTTGGGCGTGCAGGCGTACCTGAAGAAGGCTGGCATCGAGACACCGGTTATCAATATTCCCGGTTGTCCGGCGAACCCCGAGTGGCTCGTATCCGTGCTGGTCGATGTCATCATGCTTGACAGTAAGACGCTTAAGCTGACCAGCGAGAACAAGCCTGCGGGCATCTTCAGCCAGACGATCCACGACAACTGCGAGCGTCGCGGCCACTTCGAGAACGGCGAGTTCGTCTACCAGTTCGGCTCCGAAGAAGAAGCCAAGGGCTACTGCCTGTATCCCATGGGCTGCCGCGGACCTCAGACGATGTCCAACTGCGGCGTAGTGCTCTGGAACAACCGTCGCAGCTGGTGTGTCCAGGCCGGTTCTCCCTGCATCGGCTGCTGCGAGGCTGCCCCGAACGATCCCGGGCATAACTGGGTCGAGGTGAACACTCCGTTCTACAAGCGCCATCGCGACCTGCGTATCGGCGACTGGATGGTCCAGCCCGGCACGATTGCGCTCGGCATCACGGGCATTCTGGCTGCAGCGCTGATCGTACACGGCTTCGGCATGAAGCTGTCCGGCCGCATGGACGGCGGCGCCGACTTCGAGAAGGTGCGCTCGTGGGATGCCAAGCATCCTGACAATTCCATCGGCAAGTACGATACGGCCTCGTCCGACAAGAAGGACGACGCCGACAACAACAAAGAAGAGGGGAGGTAAGCCTACATGACCCGTTCAGTCATTGACCCGATCACCCGTATCGAGGGCCATCTCCGCGTCGAGATGGAAGTAGAGAACGGCAAGGTGTCCGACGCCTGGGTGTCCGGCGGCTGCTTCCGTGGTATGGAAATGGTCGTGGAGAACCGCACGCCCGAAGATGCGGCGCAGATCGTGCAGCGCATCTGCGGTGTGTGCCCGGTATCCCATGCTCATTCGTCCGCTATTGCGGCCGAGAAAGCCTACGGAATCAAGATTTCGAACAATGCGCGTATCATCCGCAACCTGCTTGAGGGTGCGCAGTTCCTTCATAGCCACATCCTGTGGTTCTACAACCTGGCGGCTCTCGACTACGTGAACCCGCTCAACGGCTTGAAGGCCGATCCGGCCGATGCCATTGCGCTTGCTCAGGCTGCCGGCACGTCCATGAACACCGACTTCGTCGCGCTGCAAAAGCGTCTTTCGACCTTTGCGCAGAACGGTCAGCTTTCCATCTTCTCGGGCAACTGGTTTGATGCCGAGGATGGCACTGGCTACAAGCTGCCGCCCGAGCTCGACCTCATTTGCACGGCACACTATCTGGAAGCCCTGCAGATGCAGGCTAAGGCTTCCCAGATCTCAGCCATCTTGGGTGGCAAGATGCCGCACGTCATGACCTTGATTCCTGGTGGCACCGCCTTCGTGCCCACCGAACAGAAGCTCGACGACCTGTTGTACCTCATTGACGAGGTGTACGACTGGGTCGAGGCCACGATGATTCCCGACACGCTCGCTATTGCGCCCTACTACACCGATGCGCTCACCTGGGGCAAGGGCTGTGGCCGCTACGTCGCCTGGGGCGTGTTCGAGAGCGAGACCATGGAGATGAAGGATCGTTATCTCCCCATGGGCGTAATCGACGAAAACCTCAATCTGTCCGACGTGAAAGAAGAGCTCATTACCGAGTACATGGGTCACTCATGGTACAAGGGTGAAGAGACTTTGACTTCCCCGTACTTTGTTACTGAGCCGGAGTACACGGAATATGACGTCAAGGACCGCTACACGTGGGTCAAGTGCCCCGCTTACGGCGGCAAGCCCTACGAAGCTGGCGGACTGTCCCGTATCCTTGCGGCATACAAGCGCAACGTGCCCTTCGTTGTCGACCGGGTCGATGGCCTGCTCGAGGCACTCGGCGCTCCGGGCAAGATTAGCGTTGCTCAGTCTACGCTGGGACGCACGGCAGTGCGCCAGATCGAGACGCTCTACATCGCCAGCCTGATGAAGCTATGGGTTGCCGAACTTATTGAGGCCATCAAGGGCGGCGACAGCGAGTACTTCCGTGAGCCTGCCACCGTCACCGGTGCTGGCACTGGTTTCTGGGAGGCACCGCGTGGTGCGCTTTACCATTCCGAGGAAGTCAAGGACGGCAAGATTACGGGTTATCAGATCATCATCCCGACCACCTGGAACCTGGCCCCGTTGAATGCGGCTGGCGAACATGGTCCAATGGAGCAGGCGCTTATTGGCAACCCGGTGGGTGACATAGAGAAGCCTATCAACGCCCTGCGTACCGTGCACAGCTTCGACCCCTGCACGGCTTGTGCGGTGCACATCACCGAGCCGGCGACGGGCAAGAGCTTCGAGACCGTGACGAGCCCTTGGGGGGTGAAGTAACATGGCGCACTTGGCACACTACCGCGAAGCGCACCCGATGCCCTTCGTCATCACGCACTGGATCAACCTTGTTGCCATGATCCTGCTTATCGTTACGGGCTTCTGCATCCACTTCCCCTTCTGGGCCGGCTTCATGGGCATTGCCCGCGGTGTGCATGTGTTCTGCGGTTTCATCCTGTTCTTGAACTGCATCATCCGCGTGCTCATGGCCTTCTTCGTGAAGTCGTCGCCCACGGGCGGCACGCATAACCAGGTCACGGACTACAAGACGTGGTTGCCGCAGGCCGACAACCGCCACCAGCTGGGTGCTTGGATCAAGTACTACCTGTTCCTGAAGAAGGACCATCCGCTGGGTGCCAAGTTGGGCGTGCCCCAGAAGATCAGCTATCTGGCTATACCCCTCCTCGTCATCGTGATGTTCTACACGGGCTTGTGCCTGTGGGCTCCCACGATGGGCTGGGGCCTCATGGCTGGCGGCACCGATCTGGTGGGCGGCCTTATGTCGATGCGTATCATCCACTACTTCTTGATGTACGTGTTCATCTGCTTTATGTTCATCCATATCTATTTGGCGAACATCGAGGGCATCAGCCCGACGCTGCTCATGTTCTTCTGGAAAGAGCATGGCGGTTTGGTGTACGACACCGAGAAACACACGATCGTCGGCGAAGACGACATGAAGCATTCTGAAAAGGCATAGCGTTCGCAGTTTCGGTAGCACAAAAAAGACCCGGGCTTACCGGGTCTTTTTTGTGCGATACGCCTGGCATGGGCGTGCTATCGTAGTGGTCTGTGCGTACGAGAGAGGACGAGGCGTGGCAACCGAAGAGGAGACGAGGATGCGCGGGCATATGTTCGCGCTGTTCACGGTGCTGGTGTGGGGTACGACGTTCGTGGCGACGAAAGTGCTGTTGACGGGTTTCTCGCCGGTGGAAATACTGTTCTACCGCTTTCTCATCGGATTCTTGGTGCTGCTGGCCTTTCGGCCGCGTCACGTGCGGCTGGGTAACTGGCGGCAGGAGGCGCAGGTGGCGGCCGCCGGCCTGACGGGCGTCGTGCTGTACTTCCTGTTCGAGAACATCGCCTTGACCACGACTACCGCCAGCAACGTAGGGGTTATCGTGGCGGTGAGCCCTTTTTTCACGGCTCTGCTGTCCGCCGTGCTGCTGAAGGACGAGCGGCCCCATGCGATGTTCTTCGCGGGGTTCGCCCTTGCCATTGCGGGTATTGCCCTGATCAGCTGGAGCGGTTTGGGGACAGGCAGCTTGGTCGGCGACCTGCTGGCCGTTGCTGCGGCAGCCGTCTGGTCATGCTACGCCGTGCTCACCCGCAAGCTGGGCACGCTTTTCGAGGACCCCATCCAAGCGACGAAGCGCACGTTTGCCTGGGGGTTGGTGCTGATGGTTCCCGCGCTGTTCCTGTTCGACTTCCACTTCGGCGTGGAGCGCTTCCTTGATCCACTCATGGCGGGGAACCTGCTGTTCTTGGGCGTGGGGGCCTCGGCTGCTTGTTTCGCCACCTGGGGCATTGCCGTGCGGCTGCTGGGTGCGGTGAAGACGAGCGCCTATATCTATCTGGTGCCGGTGATTACCGTGACCGCCTCGGTGGTTGTGCTTGGCGAGCCGCTGACGATACCAATCGTGTTGGGTATCGTGCTGACCTGCGCCGGCTTGGTGCTGTCTGAGCGTGGCAAAGGACGGGTAAAGGCAGGGCTTGGGCCGGACGGAAAAGCAGAGTCCGCGCCGGACGAGGCGGGGCGGACTCTGCCTTAGGTTGATGCTGGGCGACGCGGTTGCGGCGGCACCTGACCTCGGGACGGTGCTAGCCGGGCGTTTTCTGAGGCTTTGCGGCCTAGCGTCCCTCGCGTTCGATGAAGCGTACGAATGCGTCGGCCTGCTTTTCCAAGTAGGGTGCCGTTCGACGTGGCAGCCTACCGCGAAAGAGAAGCTTCGCTATAATAGAGGTGAGAGAAAAACGAAGGAGGCCAAGATGCCGGCAGGATTGACCGACGAGCAGATAGCAAACGAGGAACGGTTCCTCGAAGGTATACCGCGGCTGAACATCGGCGCGTTGTTCCTTCCTCCCATCTGGGGTCCGGCTCATGGTTTCTGGGCATCCATCCTGTTCTACCCGGTCTGGTTGTTCGCGGACAACACGTTCTATGCGGCCTGGACCGAACGCACGCCGCTCGCGATCATAGTAGCTACGGTCGTGTTCGTCTCCCTGACGGCGGGTACAGTAGCGTTCTCGCTGATCGGACAGCCTTTTGCTGCCCACCGCGCCGCATCGCGCGGCGTTGGTAAGGAGGCGTATCTGAAGCGACAGCGCATCTGGGCGGTGGTCAGCGTGGCCGTGGGACTTGCCATGATCGCTGCGGCGGCGTATTACAACCTGGCTATCCGTCCGACCGTGGGCCTTGCATGAGCGCGGGTCCGGGTGTGGAAGATGCGAGGGGCGGGGCGACGCCCGTTGCAGGCGAAACCACCGAGGACGCGAGTCTTTGCGACCATGTCGGCTACCCAAGCGAAGGCGTATCGGCGCCCCTGCCCCGCATTGCCGTGTTCTGCGTGGGCAACAAGCTTATGCTGGACGATGGGGTGGGCCCGGCGGTGTATGAAGAGCTGCTGGCACGCTACGAGATGCCGGACAACGTCGAGTTGTTCGATGTCGGCTGTCTGAGTTTTGATATGCTGAACTACGTGAACGATTACGAGGTGATCGTCACGGTAGATGCCGTGGACGGTACCGACAAGGAGCCGGGTACGGTGTTTCGTTTCCAACCCGATGCCATGGCGCGCCACGTCGGTGCTACGGCATCGCTGCACGACCTGAAGCTGATCGATCTGTTCGATGCCGCCTTCCTGCTGGGCTACGAAGCGGAGGGGCTGTGCTTGGGCATGCAGGTGGAGAATCCCTCGCCTGCGTTGGTGACCATCGGGTTGACGCCGAAGGTAGATGCGGCCCTACCGCTGTTGGTGGAGACGGTGGCAGGCGAGCTAGCGCGTTTCGGGTCACCGCTCGTGCCGCGCACGCAGGTCGATACCGCTTTCTGATCTGCCCTTAAGTGTTTGCTTGCGAGGATGTTGTTCGCGGTTCGGGCGCGTCCGGCGCGCCTGTTATGCCGGCATTTCCTCGTCGACGGCCTCGGTGCTTAAAAATCGCGTCTCGAACTCCGCTGCCGGAACGGGTCGCGACACCAAGAACCCTTGGATGATGTCTGCTCCGATAGCGCGCACGGTATCGAGCTCGATACGCTCTTCGACGCCTTCGACGGTCACTTTGATATTGACGCTGTGGCAGAGCTCGATGACGGCATCGATGAAGGCACGGTTGAATGCCTCGGCTTGGATGTTCTTGATGAACAGGCGATCTATCTTCACGATGTCGGCGGGGGATTGCGACAGCATGCCGAGCGATGAGTACCCGGTGCCGAAATCGTCCATGGCAAGCTGTATGCCCAGTTTTCGCAGGCGTTCGAACGTCGTGCGCAGCGCCTCGAGGTCGGTGACGAAGTAGCTTTCCGTCATCTCCAGCACGATGCGGTGTGCCGAGGCTCCTGTCGCTTCGAGCGTCCGCTGTACGAACGGCACGAAGTCGGACTCGAGCAGTTGCAAGTACGAGATGTTGATATTCATGATGAAGTCGTCGTGGAGGCGGTTCCACGCTGCGCACTGAAGTGCGGCCTGTTCGAACACCCAGCGTCCAACCGACGCTATCAGCCCATAAGATTCCAAGACGGGTACGAACTCGTCGGGTCCCACGTCGTCGAACCCGTCGGCTTTCCACCGCAGTAGCGCCTCGGCACCTGCGATACGCAGCGTGCGCGCTTCGATGAGCGGTTGGAAGTGCAACGAGAACCCGTCCATGTCGTCGAAGACGGAGGCTTGCAGGCGGTCGCTTAGCTCGAAGCGACGCAGCTTGTCCTGAGAGAGCGACGAGGAGAAGAACGAAACGGTGTTCTTGCCGCCGTGCTTGCTTTCCTCCAGGGCGCTCTCTGCATGTTTTACCAGCTCTAAACCAGTATTTCCATCTTCGCCGATCATGACGATGCCGCCTGATACGGTGCAGAAATACGAGGTGTCGTCGATGGCTTGCGTGCGGTTCGAGAATGCGTGCACGGTTCGGAACAAAGACTCCATGGTGCTGCGGTCCGCGTCGTCTATGACAACGGCGAACTCGTCTCCGTCGAAGCGGAACGCCGCGGCGTTATCGGGCAGCAGGCGCTGCAGCGTTTGGGCAAAGTGCCTGAGCACGCCGTTTCCGAAGGCATGGTCGTTGAGCGAGTTTATGCGCGTAAAGTCATCGAGGCCCAAGAGCAGCAGGCCTCCGGTTACCTGCTTGCGCAGCAGCAGGCGGTCGAGTATCTGCAAACATTTGCTGTGCGTGAACAACCCGGTGATCGCGTCGACTTTCCCCTTGCGCTCGAGGTTCGTGATGGCGCCGGCGAACAGGAGGGGTTCTCCGTGCTCGTCGCGTTTGAGCAAGCCGCGGCATACGATCCACAGATGCCCTCCCTGGCGGTTGTGCACCTGGTATTCCAAGTCGTGCTCGTCGGTCTTGCCGGACAGCATGCGCTCGATGGACTCGTCGAAACTTGGCAGGTCGCGCTCGGTAACGAGGTGCCGCCAGTGGGGGATGAGGCCTTTGAAAAGGCGGTCTGGAAGATCGAAATCGCGCAGCATGTTGTCGGATATGAGTGCCATGTCCGTTTTCATGTCGATAATGTAGAGGTAGTCCTCGGTGCTGTAGGAGATGGCCTCGTAGAGCAGGCGCGGATCAAGGTCGAACGATTTCAGCGCTTCTTGCGTGTCTATGGGGTTCACCTCGCATCCTTCAAGTGGTTCAATCTTTAGTTGTACAGTATACAAGAAATTGCGCGAAAGCGATCGGGCGCTTGCAAAGATGCGCGCCCTCGGCTCATCAGGTGCATGAGGGTGGCTGCTGGGATAGAAGGAGCGGGAGCGGTGGTCTCTCGATGCACTTGCCTCGCGGGGTGCAGTGGCGGGCATGGGGACGTGACCGGGCGTTCCGTGACAAAACACCTGCGGTTTTCCGACGGGGCGTTTGCAGAATGGCGATTGTTCCACGGATGGGGCTACACTTCTTTCAAAAGCCCGTGGCTTGTTCTTCGAGCTGCCGAAAAGGAGATGGATGCCATGAACATCTATACGAACAGCGCCTACGAAACCACCGCCGAGGAGTTCTTCGGCAAGCTTACGGCGGAGAAGGTTGACTTGCTGCTGGACACGCGTTTGAAAAACACGAACCAACTGGCCGGTTTTACGAAAAAGAACGATCTGGAATATTTCGTGCCGAAGCTGCTGCATGCCGACTACGTGCATGACAAGCTGTTTTCCCCGGCGCCTACCATTCTTGAACGCTACTTGCATGGGAACATCGGATGGGATGCCTATGCGGATGCTTATCGCGAGGATATGCGCGAGCGCGATGCGGTCGGGCAATTCTTCGAGCGTTATGACGAATACCACCAGGTCTGTTTGCTGGGCACTGCCACGCGCAAGCGTCGTAGCCACGTCGAGGTGCTGAAAGAGCTGTTGGAGCAGTTCCAGAAGGCCTAGCATACGGCCCCTGGAAGCAGCGGCTCCTGTCGGCTCCTTCCTGCGAGCGGGAGCCTTTGTGTCTGCTCGCCTGGTTTTCCTTCTTGCAAAACTAGCACTTGCTAGCTATTATACTAGCAAGTGCTAGTTTTAGAACAAGAGGAGGGTCATGGCGCGCGAGAACACGAAAGAGCGCATTCTCGAGGAGGCATTCGCCTTGTTCGCCGAACGCGGCTACCATGCGGTGTCCATGCGCGACATTGCGGCTGCGGTGGGGATCAAGGACGCCTCGCTTTACAATCATTTTCCCGGGAAGCAGGCGCTGTTCGAGGCGATTCTCGAAGGGGCGATCCAGCGGCTGCGCAGCCATTTCGAGCCGCGTGGCGTCTTGGTCTGCGTCGAGGACGACAAGGGCGCTTACGAGCGCTTGTCCTTGGAGGGGCTTACCGATCTGGTTCTGGCTACCTTCCGGCCCTTCTTCGAGGATTCCTTCATCGTGCGCCTACGTCGCCTCCTGGTGATCAGCCAATTCGAGAGCGAGATGGCGGCGCAGGCTTATCGTCTGGTGTTTGTCGAGCGCCCTTTGGCGTTGCAGCGCACGGTGTTCGAGCACCTTATGGCCACGGGCGAGTTCGTGCGCGACGATGCCGTCCAGATGGCCGTTGAGTTCTACGGGCCGGTTTTCTTGTTGCTGCATGCCGGCGTGCCCTGGGGCGAGGCCGCACCGCGCATTGCCGCACACTTGGCGCAGTTCGCAGGCACCCGCCGAGAAGGATGCGGCGAAGAGAAAGACGCTGTTAGCAAGGATTCTAGCGCGACAAGTGCATCCGATTCAAACAAAGAGAGCAGGGTTTCATGAAGGCCGTTGTAATGTATCGATCCAACACCGGGTTCACCCGTCGTTATGCGACCTGGATTGCCGAAGAGCTGGGGTGCGAGGCGATTGATATGGCGGTATCGCCTGTCGATGTGGGTGACTTTGACGTGGTGGTGTTTGGCAGCTGGTTCCACGCTGCGCTGGTTCCTGGATCGAAGGAGTGCAAGCACCTGATGGCTGAGCACCCCGATGTGCCGTTCGTGGTATTCGTTGTGGGTGCGACGAAGCCCGAGGAGACCGAGCAGACGGCCGAGGCGCTTGAGCGAACCTATCCCAAGGCTGACTACCCGGACCTGCCGCGCTTCTACCTGCGTGGGGGGTTCGATTACCCCTCCCTTTCCTTTATGGACAAGATGCTCATGAAGATGATGTTCAAGGAATTGGAAAAGAAGGCGGCCTCGGGCGATGCTGACGCGGCAGAGGGCCTGGCTGGTATGCGCGAGGGATTCGATGCCACTGATAGGGAGGCTATTGGGCCGCTTGTTGCCTGTGCGAAAGAGCTTGCGGTGGGCAGAGCCTGCCGGTAAGCGATAAAATATGCTTACAAGCAGGGTTCGAAGTAGCGTGCGGCAACTCCTGTTGGACTGGAGCTAGCGGACGCAGTGCCTCATGAGGCTGGGGTTTTCGTCGACATCATGCGCCTCGTGCGGAGAAGAAGCCGGGCTACCGGCGCGTTTCGGACTTCTCCACGCATTGCGCAAGGAAGTCTTTCACGCTGTCGCGCTCCATGTTCAGCGAGATGGAAAGCTCGTCGCACAGCAGGCCCTCCGCCAATTCGAGGTACTTCTTGTCGGTGGCCGTGATCTGGCGCCCGCTGTCGGTCCTTCGTAGCGTGCGCTCGCGTACGGATTTCATGATGGGGATGAGATCCTTCGGGGCGAACGTCTTGAGGTGACGGTCGTATTCTTCCCTGATATGCCGATCCAGCAGCACGGGGGTATTCGCACCTGGTCGGAGTGCATCTACGTCGATGCTTTCCGCGTCGGCTATAGAGTCGATGAGCGAAAGCGCCTCCTTGCGCGTCATGGTGGGCCGCAGTGCGGGAGGTGCCGCGTCGTCGATGGCTACGAAGAGCTTCAGGGAGTTTTCGAACAAAGCGTGCAGCTCGAAGTAGTCCTTGCCTTCGAAGTATCCTTCTCGGATGCTGACCACTTCGCAGACGTGGTGATGGTAGACGACGATGTCTCCTGGCGAAAACATAATGACCTCCGATTGGTCGGATAGGGTAGACGACAGGTGCTGTGTATCGCGTCAGAAAGGTGGCGCAGAACAGTTTAATTTATTATACCAGTTCAGATCCCTTAAGGCGATGCTCGCGCCCTCGGTGTGCGTAAATGTCTACATGTCTACCTGTCTGGGAAGTTAAGACAGACACAGTGCAAGTTCAATTGCACTTAAAGTGGCAATCAATCAAAATTAAATTCCGGCAGATTCCCCTCGCTCTGTTTGAGGGGACGGTCGGCTATGGGGCGAAGTCTTGCTATAATGAAATACGTAAAAAAACAACCCGTTGCTATGCCTGGTGCCAGTGAATTCCGCGTAGGATTGGCGATCGATCTTGTGCTGAGGGGCGGGGTGTTGAGGACTTTGAAGGGCGCGGGCGTGATGAGGGCGCCCAAGACGTTCGCTGTGGCTCATGGGAGTGTGGCTCTGACTGTTGCTCCATCTTGCACTATCAGCTTGCAAGCAAAAGGTTCAGAGCGGGCGCTTGCGGAGCGCGACCAATAATCGATACGGATCTACGGAGGTATGATTGTGCGGGAATCCTCCACGATGTTCTCCTTTGAGACAAAGGGAGTCCGCGGTGCTTGCGATGTTGACGAAGATGCCGAGAGTGATCTTCGCGCTGGCGCAGCCTTGCCTGTGTCGGATGTTCTTTTACCGCTGACTGATGCTGTATTTGAACCAGGAGGGGCGTTCGGGGCTGTTCGGGAAATAGGCGATTCTTGCTCGCGCGACGTGGCGCTTGCTGAATATCATTACTATCGTGGCGAGGCTCAAAAATGTTCTGATGTTGTCGAGCCTTATCTCACATCTTGCGATCCCTTGATCCGCCTTGCCTCTTGTTGGCTTTACGGCTACGCGAACCTTGCGCTCAATCGCACGCCTCTCACGCGCAAAGCGATCGTGCAAGTACATGAGATGCTTGAAGATCTATCGTTTTGTGCATCTCGTCCTCGTCTTATGGCATCGGCTATCCTTGTTGAGACGGGGTCGGCCACGTTGCTGCATCTTCCGGTTCCAAAGGATATTCCGCCGCTTGCTATGGCGATGTGCGAACTTCCCGAAGGTTTGCGTCTGTTTGCTGCTTATGTGAACGCTCATCGGCTCTACCTTAGGGGAGACCATGCTGCGTCCATCGGTCTAGCCGAAGGCTCTTTGGCTTTTTTAACGGCATCACATCCTATTCCTGAAATTTATGTCCACTTGGTTTGCGTTATGAATTATATGAGCTTGCGTCAGGCTGACAAAGCGCGCGAGCACTTCATGGCTGCATGGGAGCTTGCTCGCCCCGATGGCCTCATCGAACCTTTCGGCGAGCATCATGGCCTGATGGGCGGCATGTTGGAGCAATGTCTCAAGCACGATTGGCCCGATGACTTCAAGCGCATTGTCGATATTACCTATCGTTTTGCTTACGGATGGCGGCGTATTCATAATCAGGCCACGAGTAGCACGGTGGCCGACACCTTGTCGACCACGCAGTTTACCTGCGCTATGCTGGCAAGTCGTAGCTGGACCAACAAGGAGATTGCGGAGCACCTCGGGTTATCGGCTAGCACGGTTAAGACCTATCTCTCTGAAGCATATGCTAAGCTGGGTATTACGCGGCGATGCCAGCTTGCACCTTTTATGCTCAAGTGATTTGTGCGTCGCAACGGTGTCGCTCAGTACTCCTGGAGCAGGATGGGGTGATAGCCCGCCATCCGCTGTGATGAAGGTGCTGACGCACACCCTTTCCGATTACTTGTTTTAGCGAGGTTGTGCTTTTCGTTACATTCGAGAATGCTTGATCCTTCATCTCCGGTTGTACTGTCATGCGCAAGGTTGTTTCAAGGCGCTTTCGAACATCGAAAACACGTGTTTAAATGCCCGATTTCCTCCTTTGATGGAGGTGGTGCGCCTCAATCGTGCGCTCTATGATAATTCCATTGGGATAACTCGTTTTGTCCCCCTCCAAACCATCCTCCGGGGAGATGCGTCTCGTCTTGTTGCGAGCCATTGGACATAGTAAGGTGGCATTCTTGTGAAACGATATTCTCTTGACGATTTTCCCTATTTCAGCGATAGGGGAGAAGTGCGGAGCGTGCCGGAGCATCCGTGCGGCACCTTTTCGACTGAGGCAATCTACGATGAGCCGGACAAGGTTCGAGGGGATGTCACGCGCCGTGATTTTCTGAAAATGATGGGCGTTGCAGGCGTAATGGGGCTTGTTCCCTGGCGCGGGACGCTTGTGCAAGCCTATGCGGACGAGCAAGGCGAGACTGCCTACACCATTACCGTATTTAAGCGTTGGGAAATCCCCATTATTTTTTATGATGTGTCGACAAGCCCCCATGCGCCAGTTGGCAGTGCGACCATGAATGTTCATTCGTGGTCGACAGGGAAAGATACGGGTGCCCTTATTGCCAATCAGGAGGGTTACGTGGTACTCGATGCGCGATCGATGTGCGAGAAACCCAACGACGACGGTACCTATTCTTTTTCTGGCTCCCTTCTGGTTTCAAAAGCAGGCTATCGCACCTACGAGACGGGGCTTGCCCATTTTACGAGCGGCGTAGAGATTGATGCGGCAACCGAGCCTGATGACGGCACTCCGTATTTACAGTGCGTCACCTTCGATGATTGGGATATCCAATACGCCAAGCAAACGGGGTTCACGCGTTCTGTCCCAAACGATGCCGACCATACTTTTCTCGTTAAACTTGCAGGTGGCAATCTTGCGTCTTCCACGGTTACGGTCTATCAGGCAAGCGGACATGAGGTGGGGTCTGTCTCTCCGAATAAAAATGCCGACGGAACCTATACGGCGCAGTTCACGGGGCGCTATCTTGGCGTGTCGAAAGAAGCCTGCCTCGATGCAGATAGCCCGGTTTTCATCAAAGTTGTTCTGGGAAGCAGCACGCTCACCGCTACGACGACAATGGTGGTGGAAGAAGCGTTCTTCGAGACGGCTGTTATGCGCAAAAAAACGGATGCCGATATCTTCAGTTGGCTTGCGGCGGTAATTCCCACCAAAGATGAGATCGTGAGCGAGATGCCCGAGATACAAGGATCGGGTATCTCGATCCATATTCCCAACACGGTCCCTGTCCTTGGTGGCCAAGATGTGTCGCTGCCTATTCCAGGCTGCTTCGTGTCGCTCTCCATAGATCCGAGCGGTCTCTATATGCTTATGGTCGAATACAGCGGATCGAAGTCGCTCTACGAGACAGGACGTGCAGGCGCGGGCGATTGGAAGACAGCGAACGCAAAGAACACGTGGGATAAGGCGCTGACGGAGTTCAACGACTATCGGGATACGTATAGCAAAGACAACCTGGACTGGTTATACAATCCCCCACAGTCCAAGAAGTTCTTCGGGAACTTCGATTTCACCCTTTCGGCGGGTTTGGGTATTGTTCTGCGCAAAATCGGCACCGAGGCAGATAAACTCAAGGAAGCGTATCCCGGCTTCGACTATTTGCTCGAAGGCGGCCTCGTGGGGTATGTGTCCCTTGGCTTGAGCTTTACCTACACATGGCAGTTTTTCATTTCAGGTTTTTTCCCGGTATTCATACAGTTCGGCTTTGCGCTGAATAGCAAGATTACTGTCGAAGGCCAGTTGTTTGCGTGGAAGCACCAGAGTGGAGAGATGTATCCGCTTGGTATAACCCCTAACAAAACCGCCGTTCCTGATGCCAGCGGTTTGGTTTGGAAGAGCGATTTGGGTATCACGTTGTCGATTGGCATAGGGATTGCTGGTGTTGCTTCTGTGTCTTTGCGCGGCTGTGCGATGTTCATCTACACTCTTTCTTACTTCTTTCATGATCCTTACAAAGGCACTACTCTGGAATCATCGCATGGGAACCCGCGCCACCGGGTAGTTTTCTCCCTTGGTGTGGATATTTGCGTACAGATACTTCTGTTCAAGTTTTCGTGTCCCCTTGCCTACGGCAGCTGGACGCTAGCTGACAGCTGGTCTGCCGCATCTCAGGAAGCCTCGCTTGACGACCTATCGACGATGGCGCAGTACCCTGCTTTACATGCGACTCCAGACGGACATTCGTCGAGTAAGCAGCTGTTCGGGCAGGGGGGCGCGGTTTTGTCCGCAGACGATTTCGTAATGGTGACGCAGGAAGAGTTGCTTGGTTGTGCTGAGTTCGCGCAGTCTGGTGCAAATCCGTTTATCTTGCAGGAAGGCGCTGCTGGGACGGAGGTCGAAGAGCCGGTTTTTGAGCATATAGAGGGGCGCGGCGCAACGTACTTATCCCATCCTTCGTTAGCGTCTGCTGTTGCTGGGCGCGGGGAAGAAGCGGCTCAGCCGGTTGAGACGCTTGCCTACAGCAATGTGTTCTCCAACCCACGTATGCAGATCGTCTCTTTCAAGGATAAAAAGTTCTTGCTGCGCATTCTTCCGGTGAAGTTGGCCGACGGAACCTCGCGGACGCGCCTTACCATTGCCGCTTACGCGGAGGATAAGGGCTGTTGGACGGAGGGCGTTGTGGTGGAGAACGGTCCTTACCGTTGGGCGGAGAACCGTGCGAATTTGTATGACTATGACTTTGCGGTGGAGGTGCTCGATCCGTACAACGGGCACCTTGCCTATATGTGGGACGGTATCATGCGGGTGGTGCTGGTGTCGGGTACGCGGCCGGGCAATGCGGGCGATCTAGGGGAGGCTGCTGGGTTTACCGTGCTCTCGGTGCTGGAAATTGATGAGAGTTACAAGGTGAAGCAAGTTCTTTCCACCAAGACCTTCGAAGGTTTTTCGGGGGATTCGTATCGTATGGTCTCCCAGCCGTTCGTTAGCACTTGTTCGGTTATTCCTGATGATGAGAAGATTCTCAAAAAGGATTCTGGATACGCTACTGTGGCGGGTGCTTTTGTGCGCACGGCGGCAAGTGCGCGAGCGCTTGTCGAGGGTCCCTACTTGGAATCTCCGGTGCTGTGGTCAGATCGGAATATCGGCGGTGCCTGGAAGAGCACAGTCGCTTTCTTCAGCTTAACCGAAAAAGCAACCGAGAAGGCGCCGGCATCGTTTGCGGATGGCCGTATGAAATCTGATCTCGCCTTTATTGTCCAGCCTGCGTCGAGCATCCATACGTTGCGCCTTGCCTGGCTCTATACCATCCAGAACGCTGATGGTACCTCGGCTGGCAGGTTGCTCACTTGTTCTTTTGATGCCGATAAGCAAGTGAACGGCGATGGGTTCTCCGGAATAATGACGACGGACTACACCTCGCTTGATATCGTGAACGCAGGTGGCGTGCAGCCGTGGTACACCAAGATTCATCATGATGAAAAGAATGGCATTATGGCTTATGATGAACGGGTACCAGAGGGTTTTCTGGTGTCCGGTGGCACTAATGACGACCCCGTTTTGATGCGCCTTGTCGTGGCGGCGGACGGTAGCGCCACACAAACCGAAGTATCGCTTGAGAATAAATTCAAATTGGGGAAGTTTGCGCTTTCGCTCGATGGCAATACCGTCTTTTATGCAGTCATACGCGACGGCAAGGAGCCTGAAACCTATGACCCACTTGGCAACAAGATTGCAGGAAAGGAAGTTAAAGAGTATGCCATCTGCGCGCAGACCTGTGTGTACAACGCGGCGAAGGAATATCGCTTCACAAAGCCGTTTACGCTGTGTCATCTCGCGCATCCGGTGGACAGTTTTGTAGCTATAGAAGCACCTGATAGCTATTGTTTCCTGTTCTCGCAGATAACCGATCTCTCGAAAAGTCTCTCAGACATCTATTACTGTACGTTGCCCAAGATTTTGGGAGCAACCATCACGGGTTTTGGTAGTGTGCATCGCTTCGTTTGCGCAGGTTCTGAGGAGCCTTTCTATGTGAATGCACGTAATGATGGCAATAAGATCACCAGCGCGTTCGATCTGCGGATAGCTACCGTCGACGGCACTTATTCAAGTACGGTTCATCTCGATCTTGCCTCGAAGGAGGTTTCCACCATCGTGGGCCTTGCTGATGGAGGCGGGGTGGGGACGCAGTCAAGCGGGGATGCTCCTTCGGCGGACCCTTCTTCCGGCGAGGTTGCACCACCTTCTTTGAGTGCGGTGGCCGAGGCGGGTGCGCTGCTGCCTACGGAAGAGCGTCGCTACGAGTTCAAGTGGACGGTGCCTGAGAGCTGGGAGGGGGATGTGGATCTTGAGGCTCAGGTTGTACCGGGAAGCGTCAAGCTCTCGACCGTGCCTGTTGCTGCCGAGATCGAGAACGAGGATGCCTTGCTTCAGGCCTCTGGAATACCGACGCTGAGCGAGATTGTTCCGGTGAGGGCATTTGTGGACATCTACGCCGAGAGTGCAGGAAGCATGTCGATGGTCGATACGGTCCAAAAGAGCTCCTACGCTTGGTCGGGCTCGCAAGGCAACGGCCCGAGTGGCGGGGGTACCGCACCTGATAAGAGCGGCACCGTGGCAACCTCCGACTCGTTTGGCCCGCTTGCGGCTATTGCGGCAGTTGCTTCTGTAGCTGGCGCAGGTCTTGCTGTCTACAGTACCCGGAGAAAGAGGATAGAAGAGGCTGGGAAAGATGAAGGGAGATAGGGCGCAAGTACGCTGTTGCTGGCATAGGGAGAGCTTGTCCTAAAAACTCCCTTACGCTGCGGTGCCGAGAAGCCGAATGAAACGGCTGTTAGGAGGAGCGCTTCCTGGCAGCCGTTGTCATGCTTCGGCGTGTTCGTTGCGGAACGTCCGCCGCTGATTTGTTTTTTCGCGCTGCTCCGAGTACCGCTACGGGGTGAATGGGCGCGAGGTATCGGCGATTTTATCCTTGTTGGGCAGTACGGTGTCCAATATAAGCTGGATAAGGTGGTCAATAGGCATGCCTTCGGGGTTCGTGATCCATTGGCTCACCGCTGCAAGCAGGCCCGACAGGTAAAACTCGCGCAAAAGGGCGCGCTCCTCGTCGGTGCAGCCATCGGCAGGGATCAGTAGGCTTTCCACCAGCGGCGCGATGATGGCCTTCAGCTTGCGGTTGAATGCTGGGTCGCCGCGGTCGCCCAGCAGTACTGATACGTAGGGCTCGTACGCACGGGTGAGCTGCAGGATAAAACCCATGTGACGTTTGAAGTCGGGCTCGTCGCCCTGCAAGAGCTTCTCGTCGATAAGTGTGCGGATCATGCCCAGAAGCTCTTCTTCTATCTGGGAGAACAGGTCGTAGACATCCTTGTAGTACAGGTAGAACGTTCCCCGGTTGTATCCGGCGGCATCGGTGATCTCCTTGATGGAGATTTTGTCGATGGGCTTCTGTTCGTAGAGTTGCCAGAAAGCCTCGCGTATTTTGGCCTTCGTAAGCTCGGTGACCTGCGACTGCTTCTTCATGCCAGCTCCTTGTTATCGCTTTGCTCAACACTCTGGGCCATATTGTCGATTGATATCGTTATTCTAGCAATCCTATACTGTAATCAGTCAACAAGTTGTTCAGTGATAGAGAGCGAAACACGGCTATGGCATATATTGAATTCAACGAGGTCGTCAAAGCGTATGGCGAAGGCGACGTGGCCATCAAGGCTTTGGATGGCGCATCGTTTTGCGTGGAAGAAGGCGAGCTGGCCGTGATCTTGGGCGCGTCGGGAGCGGGAAAGACCACGGCGCTGAACATTCTCGGCGGCATGGATGCGGCTACGTCGGGCGAGGTCATCGTGGCCGGTCGCGACGTTGCTCGCTTGAGCGAGTCGGAGTTGGTGGAGTACCGCCGCTCCGACATCGGCTTCGTGTTCCAGTTCTACAACCTCGTACCCAACCTGACGGCGCTTGAGAACGTGGAGTTAGCGGCGCAGATATGCGGCGACTGCCTCGATGCTGCCGACACGCTTGCCCAGGTGGGGCTGGCCGATCGTACGGACAACTTCCCGGCACAGCTCTCCGGTGGCGAGCAGCAGCGGGTGGCCATTGCCCGCGCGCTGGCCAAAAATCCCAAGCTGCTGCTGTGCGACGAGCCGACAGGCGCGCTCGACTACGCCACGGGCAAGCAGATCCTGCAGCTTTTGCAAGACACGTGCCGCGAGCGGGGCATCACCGTCGTTATCATCACGCATAATGCGGCGCTGGCTCCCATGGCCGACCGCCTCATCCGCTTCAAGAACGGCCGCGTGTTCGAGATGGACGTGAACGAGCACCCTGTGTCCATAGCCGAGATCGAGTGGTGATACCTTGACCCGGGCATTTCGCAAAGACATCTGGCGCGCCATCGTGCGCGGCCGCAAGCGGTTCCTGTCGATCCTGGTGATCACGGCGCTGGGCGTGACGATGCTCACAGGCCTGCAGGTGGCGTGCATCGATCTGCGCGCGTCGGCCGACCAGTTCTTCGACGATCAGAAGCTCTTCGACCTTAGCGTGCAATCGACCCTGGGGCTGACGCAGGACGACGTGGCGGCGCTTGCTGCGCTCGATGGCGTGGACGAGGCCGTGGGTGCTTACGAGGAAACCGCGTACGTGCAGGTGGATGGCAAGCGGCGCAGCGTGGATGTGAAGGCACTCAACGCTGCGGGCATCAACGAGCCGTACGTGGTGCAGGGCTCGCTGCCTGAGCGTGCGGGCGAGGTCGTGGTGACCGAGGGTTACCTGAAGGACTCTGGAAAGAGCATTGGCGACAAGGTGGAGTTCGAGGGCGGCGCGGCTTCGCCCGCCAAAGAGGGTTCGGCCGACGATGCCGCAGCCGAGGGTAACGCGCCCGACGATGCCGACGCGCTCGTGTTCGAGCGGCGCGCTTACACCATCGTGGGCGTGGTGGTCGATCCGGCCAACATCGCCAATCCCGACGGCCCGGCGGCGTTCCGCTCGGCCACGGCTTCTGACTACACGTTTTTCGTAGATGAGGACGCGGCGCGCGCCGACGTGTTCACGGCGGCGTACCTGACGCTTGCCGGCGGGCGCGAGCTGGTGTGCTACTCCGATGCCTACGACAAGCTGGTGGCTTCGGTGCAAGGCGAGATCGAGGGCATCAAGGGCGCGCGTGAGCAGGCGCGCAGCAATGACGTGAAAGCCGAGGCCCAGGCCAAGCTGGACGATGCCGAGCGCGAGGCGCAGGCCGAGTTCGCCGATGCGGAAGCCAAGCTGGCCGATGCGCAAAAGACGCTCGACGAGAGTCGTCAGACGCTTGCCGACGGCCGCGCCCAGCTGGATGCCCAACGTGCGGCGGCAGCGTCGCAGCTTGCCGCCGCCCAGCAGCAGATAGATGACGGCTATGCCCAGCTGCAAGCGGGGGCGAGCCAACTGGACGAATCGGCTGCGCAGGTGGCGCAGGGCATGAGCCAGCTTGAGGCCGGCAAGGCGCAGTTGAAGGCTACGCAGGAGCAAACCGACCTACAATTCTCCCAACAGCGCGCAGCGCTGGTTGCGGCCGGTGCGCCGGCTGAGCAGATTGCGGCGCTCGATGCGCAAAGGGCTGCCGCCACTGCTGCGTTCGGGCAGCAGTGGGATGGCATAGCCGCACAAGAATCGCAGTTGCAGGCTGCGCAGCAACAGGTGGACGCGGGGCGCGCCCAGCTTGCGGACAAGCGCGCGCAGCTCGATGCGGGCGCGGCCCAGCTCCCGGCGCAGCGGCAGAGCGCCGAAGATCAGCTGGCCGCCGCCGAGCAGCAACTGACCGACGGCGAAGCACAGCTTGCCGCAGGCCAAGCCGAGCTGGACGCCCAGCGCCAGACCTACCTTGACGAGCGCGCTAAGGCCGAAACGAAGTTGTCCGACGCTCGTGCCGACGTGACGGCTATCGAGAACGCCCTGTGGTACGTGCAGGATCGCACGTCGCTGGGTAGCTACGCCTCCATCGACAGCGACGCCTCGTCCGTCGAGGCGGTGGGCACGGCGTTTCCCATCGTGTTCTTCATCGTGGCCATACTCATCAGCCTGACCACTGTCACGCGCATGGTGGAGGAGGAGCGCGGGCTTATCGGCACGTACAAGGCGCTCGGGCTGCGCAACCGCGAGATACTGGCGAAGTACGTGGTCTACGCGCTCTCGGCCTGCCTGATAGGCGGCGTCATCGGCGACGTGCTGGGATTTGTCGGCCTGCCGGAGTTCGTGTTCTCCATCTTCACCACCATGTACGTGCTGCCGGACTACGTGCTGCAATTCGACCTGCTCTACGGGTTGGGGGGCATCGCGTTGTTTACGTTCGGCATCGTGGGCTCGACTGTGTTCGCCTGCCGCTCCGAGCTGAAGCAGACACCTGCGGCGCTCATGCGCCCGAAAGCGCCGCGCAGGGGCTCGCGCATCTTCCTTGAGCGCATCGGCCCGGTTTGGAAGAAGCTGTCGTTTTTGGGTAAGGTGACGGCGCGCAACCTGTTCCGCTACAAGAAGCGCCTGTTCATGACCGTATCGGGCATCATGGGCTGCACGGCATTGCTGGTGTGCGGGTTCGCCATCAACGATTCCGTGAGTTATCTGGGACCTCAGCAGTACAGCCATGTTTACTCCTACGATCTGATGGCGGTGACGGCCCCCGGCGACTTCGAGGAAGTTGCCGATGATTTGCGCTCCGATGGCGACGTGGAAGATTTCGAAGCGGTGCGCATCGATTCGGTATCGGTGAAGTACGACGGGGCCGAAGAGAGCATGCAGCTGGTGGTGGTGCCGCGAGGCGAAACGCTTGACGGCTATATCGCGCTTGAGGACGCAGCTGGTGCGCCCGTGGAGTTGGGGGACGACGAGATACTGATCACGCGCAACGCCGCGCAGGTGCTGGGCTTTGCGGAGGGCGACGAGGTTACGCTCAAGGACACCTCGCTGGCCGAGCATGCGGCCCCTATTGACCGTATTGTGGAGAACTACCTGGGCAACGTCGTGTATATGGGCCAGGGCGCCTACGAGCGCCTGTTCGGCACCTATGAGCCCAACGGCCTGTTCGCGCACCTTTCAGCCGATGATCAGGTGGCGTTTGCCGATGACTTGGCGCGTCGCGACGGTGTGCTGTCTACCGCGAGTACCCAAGAGCTGCGGGACAACTTCGCCTCGTCGTTCTCGCTGGTGAGCTCGGTGGTGTACCTTATCACCGCCATGGCTGCGGCGCTGGCGTTCGTGGTGCTGTTCACGCTGTCCACCACGAACATCTCCGAGCGCGAGCGGGAGTTGGCCACCATCAAGGTGCTGGGATTCCGCAAAGGCGAGGTGCATCACTACGTGAACCGCGAGACGCTCATCCTCACGGGCTTCGGCATTGCGCTGGGGCTGCCGCTCGGGCATATGCTGGGCAACCTGCTGACGGTGGCGCTGAACATGCCGTCCATCTACTTCGCCGTGCATATCGAGTGGACGAGCTATCTGTTGGCCGCGGCCTTGGCATTCGTGTTCGCGCTGGTCGTGAACCTTATCACAAACCGTAGCCTCGACCACATCAATATGGTGGAGGCGCTGAAGAGCGTGGAATAGGGCGGCGGAAAAAGGCGTTGCTTTGTGCTGACATCATATATGCGTACGCATAAAGCAAGTTTCATTTGGGTGAAACATATGCGTACGCGGTTATTTTTGTTAGAGGGCAGTCCGTCAATGAATCTTGCCCAATTGCCACGATTGCTGGCTGACGCTCTATGCGAACAGGGCTGCTGCCTGCTCCATGCGGCTGGCTATAGGCACGCCGAAGGGGCAGCGCGGCTCGCAGTCCTCGCAGCCGATGCAGTCGGCGGCCGTGGCGTCGAGCGCCTTGTAGTGGGCGCGCACGGAGGCGGGCACTTCGTCTTGCATGAGCGCCAGGTCGTAGAACTTGTTCACCAGGGCAATGTCGATGTTGGCGGCGCAGGGCGCACAATGTCCGCAGTAGGTGCATTGCCCGAAGTAAGCGTGCTTGGGTGCGGTGGCTAGTACGCTTGCGTAGTCCTTTTCTTCTTCCGAGGCGCTCTCATAGCGCACGGCATCTGTTACGTGCTCGACGGTGTCGAAGCCGGCGAGGATGCTGGCTGTGGCGGGGCGGGTGAGCGCGTAGTGGATGCACTGTACGGGGGAGAGCGCCACGCCAAAGGGTGATGCTTCAGCGCTGAACAGGCGCCCGCCCGCATAGCCTTTCATCACCGTAATGCCAATGCCGTCGCGCTCGCAAAGAGCATAGAGTTCCGCGCGGGCAGGTTCCATGCCCTCAAGGGTGTCGTCGTATTGGAAGCTGAATGCGTCATCGAGGCTGGTGGATGCTGGCAACAGGTCGAAGGCAGGATTGATGCTGAACATAATGACTTCGATCTCACCCGAAAGTGCAGCGAGTTTTGCCACCTCGGGGTTGTGTGTGGAAAGCCCGATGTGCTGCACGGTGTTGGCTGCTTTAAGTTTGCGCACGTAGGCGATGAATTCGCCTGACATGATGCTTTCGAATTCCTCCACGTCGTCCACGTAGTGGATCATGCCCAACTCCACATGGTCGGTGCCAAGGCGTGCGAGGAGGTCCTCGAATGCGGGGACGACCTTGTCCAGGTCACGCGTGCGCACGTACTGTCCGTCCTGCCAGGTCGAGCCGATGTGCCCTTGGATAATCCAGCTATCGCGGGTGCCCTTGAGGGCCGCGCCCAAGTTGCTGCGCACATCGGGGTCCGCCATCCAGCAGTCCAAAAGGTTGATACCCGCTTCGGCGCACGTGCCCGTTACTGCCTTTACCTCGGCGGCCGACTTCTTCTCCATCCACTCGGCCCCAAAGCCGATCTCGCTTACCTCAAGGCCAGTTCGGCCTAGCTTCCGGTATTTCATGGGTACCCGCTTTCTTAACTGGTTCAGTTTCCATCATTGAACCACATAGAGCGCACTCCAAGTCAAGAAAAATAGAGCCTAACGAGAGATAAAGATAGCTTGCGAGCAAGCCAGACCTCCCTATCATTCCCTAGGTGAAAGGCATTCACAAACAGGATGGTTTCGCCTATACTACAGGCGAGTCGTAGAGAGCGTTTACTCTCTACGACTCTCGAACTTGCTTCGGCGGTTCGGGCTATTTGTGCAGCTCCGGTTCGTCCTCAGGGGACGACCGGGGCGTATCTTTTGATGCGAGTTTCAAAACCAACTCGATCACCCCGAGCACGAAGGTGCCAAAACTAAGCACCAGCCCGAGAACCTGCAAGATCACCCCAGTAAAAGCAACAACAAAATCATCCATAGAGGACCACCCCCTTCCCTGTCTAGAATAGGAAATGGATGTTAAGAGGGTGGGAGCCTCCCCGCCTGGACAAGTTTGTGGGTAGCATCCTATCAGGACTGATGACGTCAAAGCTATCCCGGTGGAACCACGATTTTCTCAGCAAAAGCCAAGCAGGTTGGTAGTAAAAATCCAGCAAAACTCAGTCAGGAGTCAAGCAAGGCGGGGTTACCTCGTTCGGAATCTCACTGCAAAAGCATACGGCAATATCACCCCGATTATGGTGCCGCAATCGGGTCGCGTTACGCTTTTCCGCAGCTGGGGCAGAGGTCGCAGAGGAAGCATTCGCCGCATTTGGGGCGCCGCGCTATGCAAGTTGCGCGGCCGAACAGCACCCATTGGTGGTTGATGGGGCCCCAGCACTCGCGCGGATAGAGTTTCAGCAAGTCCTCCTCCACCTTTCCCGCTGTTTCCTCCTTGGTGAACTTGAGCTTGTGGGCTATGCGGAATACGTGGGTGTCTACGGCGATGCCCTCCACGATGCCGAAGCCTTCGTTCATGACGATGTTCGCCGTCTTGCGGCCGACGCCGGGAAGGCGCTGCAACTCCTCCATGGTCCGCGGCACCTCGCCGCCGAACTCCGAGAGCACCATTTGAGCGCATTTGATGACGTTGGCGGCCTTTGTGTGGTAGAAGCCGATAGTGCGGATGATGTCCTCGACGTCGCCGATGTTCGCGGCTGCGAGATCGGGAATGGTGGGGTAGCGCTCCCACAGCGCCGGAGTCACGCGGTTCACGCCCTTGTCGGTGGTCTGGGCGGAGAGCAGTACGGCTATGGTCAGGCGGAACGGGTCGTTCCAGTAGTGCAAGGCGCATTCAGCGGCAGGATAGTGCACGTTCATGCGGTCTTCGACGGCCAGGGCGCGTTCGCGCTTTGCTTTCATAGATTCGCGTGGCATATGACTTCCTTCGCGACAGGGTAAGTTGCATTGGCATTCAGTATAGCGAACGAACGACGCGTCGTCTGGTGTGCTTGGTTGAATGCTGGAGCAAGGCAAACTGACCCATTTGTTGGAAGTGAGCAAAGGGTCGTGGATGGAAGACCAGTATCGAGAACTTACGACGGGGTGATCACGTAGCGGGCGCTGGTGCTCGAGGACGGATTCATCTTGCTTCCGGGGCGCCCTGAGGCACTCGGCGCGAACGGTGTAGTACACTGTCTAGGCTACTCCGCTTTGCCGACAAGAGGGAGTGGGCGCACTTGATGGAGAGCCGCAAACGCGGCTTTTTCGCGTTGCTTTCATACGGACAAGGACCAGGTTTATGCTCATAGATTCATTGACGTTCACGCTGGAGAAATCGGATGCCCTCGACGGGTTTTGGGGCAAGCTCGACGCAGGTGAGGACTCCACGTTGGGTGTGGCGTCATCGGCGCGACCGTTTTTGGTGGCGGCCCGCTTCGCGCACAAGCTGCAGCCCACGCTCGTGGTGGTTGCGGGCGAAGACGCCGCCGTGGCGTTCGCGCGCTCGGCGGCGGCCTATTTGGGTGACGAGCGCGTCATGCGCTTTCCCGAGCGGGCCGACCATCCCTTTGCGCCCAAGCCCGCCGACCCCGTCCAGGTGGCGCGCCGCATGGAGGCCGTGCATGCGCTGGCATCCGGGCGCGCGGCCGTGGTGGTGGCCAGCGCCCGGGCGTTGTTGCGTACACTGGCGCCCGTGGGGTCGAATGTGTTTCTGCCACTGGTGCTGGAGGCGGGTCGCGAGCTTGCTGCTATGACGGGTGCCACGGAGACGGGCGTGGCAGCGTTTGAGGACGTGGCCCGCGCGCTCGAGGAGCGCGGCTTTGCCAACACCGGCGAGTTGGACGGCCCCGGCACGTTCGCCGTGCGCGGCGGCACCATCGACGTGTACCCGGGCAACCTGGTGTATCCGGTGCGCCTGGACTTCTTTGGCGACGAGCTGGACGAGATACGCCGCATCGTGCCTTCCACCGGTCAGACCATCCAGGCGCTGCCGCGGGTGGACGTGTACCCGGTGATCGAGTTTGCCGCCACGAAAAGCGCGCTTGCCCGCGCCCGCGAGAAGCTGGCGCGTCCCGCGAGTACAAACCCCGCCCTGCGCGACGTGCTGGAGAAGCTGGAGGGCGGCCTGCGCTTCGACGGTGCCGACGTGTTGCTGCCCTACCTGTACAACAAGACGGCCACGCTCGGCGACTATCTGCGCCCTGATGCGCTGACGGCGCTTGTGGAGCCGCGCTCGCTCTTCGACGATGCGACGCATGCCATGGACGACGTCCGCGGTCGCGCCAAGGGCACGCAGGTGGCGCTTGAAGGCCTCTACGCCGACCCGGCTAAGTTGAATTTCGGCGACAACCAGCGCGCCACCTATGTGTCTATCATGCGCGTGGGCGGGCACATTGACGACGAGCTGCCGGTGAAGCGCGTGGAGGTGGCGGGGCATCCTGACAAGCTCTACGGCCGTTTGCGCTCGCTCGTGGATACCGACTACACGGTGGTGTTCAGCGCGCCGAACTACCGCGCGCGCCAAGACATGAAGTTGGCGTTCGTGGATCAGGGGCTGCCCATCCAGGAGCGGCTGGACGTGGCTGACGGCGAAGACGGCGCGTCGCCGGGCGCGGCATCTTTGGCCGGCTCTGGGGCTACGGCGTCAAAGCGCAACCTGGGCACGTCGGAGGCTGCGGCGAAGCGGCAGCTGCGACGGGGCGTGGTGAACGTGGTGGACGTGGACATTCCGCTGGGCATGATCATCCCGAAGGCGAAGCTGGCGCTGGTGAGCGTGTCTGACACTCAAGGTGCCTCCACGGCGCGTCCGAGCCGCCACATCGACATCACCGAGATCACGTTTCCCTACAAGCCGGGCGACTACGTGGTGCACGCATCGCACGGCGTGGCGCACTTCAAGGAGCTGGTGCGCCGCGACGTGGATGGCACGGCGCGCGACTACCTGCTGCTGGAATACTCCGAAGGCGACAAGCTTTACGTGCCGGTGGAGCAGCTCGACCGCGTGACCCGCTACGTGGGGCCGGAGGGTGCCTCTCCACGTCTCACGCGCCTGAACACGGCCGACTGGTCGCGTGCTATGAGCAAGGCCCGTGCCGCCACTAAAAAACTCGCCTTCGACTTGGTGGACGTGTACACGCGTCGCGCGACGGTGCAGGGCTACCGCTTCGGGCCGGACACGGTCATGCAGCGCGAGATGGAAGAGGCGTTTCCTTACCAGGAGACGCCCGACCAGCTGTCTGCCATCGCCGACGTGAAGGCCGACATGCAGTCGGCCAAGCCCATGGATCGCCTGGTATGCGGCGATGTGGGCTTCGGCAAGACCGAGGTGGCCCTGCGTGCGGCGTTCAAGGCCACGCAGGATTCCAAGCAGGTCATGGTGCTGTGTCCGACCACCATCCTGGCGCAGCAGCACTTCACGAACTTCAAGGAGCGCTGCGAGCCCTTTGCGGTGCGTGTGGAGGTGCTCTCGCGCTTCCGCACGCCGGCGCAGCAAGCTGCGGCCCTCAAGGGGTTCCAGGAGGGCGACGTGGACATCCTCGTGGGCACGCACCGCCTGCTGTCGCGTGACGTGAACCCGCACGATCTGGGGCTTGTGATCATCGACGAGGAGCAGCGCTTCGGCGTGGGCCACAAGGAGCAGCTGAAGAACCTGCGCGAGTCCATCGACGTGTTGACGCTGTCGGCTACGCCCATCCCGCGCACCATGCAGATGTCGCTGTCGGGCGTGCGCGACATGAGCCTGATACTCACCGCGCCCGACGAGCGGCGTCCGGTGGAAGTGCACGTAGGCGAGTGGGACCCCGACTTGGTGAGCGCAGCTATCCGCCGCGAGCTGGCGCGCGGCGGGCAGGTGTACTACGTGTCGAACCGCGTGCGCACCATGGAGGAGGCCGTGCGCCGCGTGATGGCCGCCGCCGGCGAGGCGCGCGTGGGCGTGGCGCACGGGCAGATGTCGAAGGACGAACTTGAGCGCGTCATGGAGGACTTCGTGGCAGGCGAGCTGGATGTGCTGGTGGCCACCACCATCATCGAGAGCGGCATCGACAACCCGCATACCAACACGCTCATCATTGAGGACTCGCAGCGCTACGGACTGTCCCAGATGTACCAGCTGAAGGGCCGCGTGGGTCGCTCGTCCACGCAGGCCTTCGCTTACTTCATGTTCCCTGAGCACGTGAGCCTGACCGAGGAGGCGCAGGCGCGCCTGACCGCGCTCGACGAGCATACCGACTTGGGCAGCGGCATGCGCATCGCCATGCGCGACTTGGAGATACGCGGCGCAGGTAGCCTTATGGGTGCCGAGCAGTCCGGCAACATGTCGGCCGTGGGCTTCGACCTGTTCGCGCAGATGCTCTCCCAGGCCGTAAACTCCACGCGCGAGGGCGACCTCAAGGCCATGGACGCGCTGCCGCCCGCGCTCTCCGACATCACCGTGAACGTGCCGGGGCACACCTACCTGCCCGAGGACTACGTGCCGGACGCCGACGAGCGCGTGCTGTGGTACCGCAAGATCGCCAGCGCCGCCACCGAACAGGCGGTGGAAGAGGTGGCTGCCGACCTTGTGGACAAGCGCCCCGACATGCCGCAGGCTGCGAAGAACCTGCTGGAGCGCGCCCGCATCAAGGCGTTCGCCAACGAGCACCATATCAAGACCGTGTCCATCACGGCGGGCCGCTTGGTGGTGGAGCCTATCGACGTGCCCCGCGACAAGATGACGGGCCTGCGCCGCGCGGGCGGCCGCTACTTGGCCGACAAGCGCAAGCTACAACTGCCCCTGCGCTACTTCAAGCTGGACGAAGGCGACAACCTGCTGGGCCCGGTATTCGCGTTTCTAAAGGAGTTGGCAGGGTAGATTCGCTTCCTGCCAAGAGCAGTGCCCGGGGAAACCCAGTCGCTCGGCAGTACTCGCCGCTTTGCGGCTGCGGCGCCGCGAAGCAAGTCCCCGAAGGGGAAAGTCGCTTGGTGGGTATCCCTGGGCACTGTTCCCTGAGGGAGCGATGCGGTGGGCGGGATGAAGGGTATGGTTGTAGGATTGATAGTGGTAAGGGAGGTTTGTTATGGATGCTCGTTTCATCAACCTGACGCCGGAGAACCTGGCCGACGAACAGGTGAGCTGCATCATTCGCAGCAAGAAACCCCACCCGGGTATCGAGGCTAAGAAACACTGGCTTGCTGAGCGCCTGGTAGAGGGCCATGTGTTCAGGAAACTGGATGCGAAGGCGACGGTGTTCATCGAGTACGCCCCGCTTGAGACGGCTTGGGTCCCCATCGTGGGAGACAACTATATATACTTATACTGCCTCTGGGTATACGGTGCCCCCAAGGGACAGGGGTACGGCCGTGCACTCATGGAATACTGCTTAGCCGATGCCCGAGCCAAGGGCAAGTCGGGCGTGTGCATGCTGGGTGCCAAGAAGCAGAAATCCTGGCTTTCCGACCAGTCCTTTGCGAGGAAGTACGGGTTCGAAGCGGTCGATACTACTAACAATGGCTACGAGTTGCTCGCCCTTTCCTTCGACGGAGGCATGCCTCGGTTTGCGCCGGGTGCCAAGGAGGAGCGCATCGAGCGCCAGGAGCTGACGATCTACTACGACTTCCAGTGCCCTTACGTTCCGGGACATATTGAGTCGGTGAAGCGGTACTGCGAGGACAAAGGCGTCCCTTTGTCTCTCGTGCAAGTGGATTCGCTGCAAAAGGCAAAGGAGCTGCCCTGCGTGTTCAACAACTGGGCGGTGTTCTACCAGGGGAATTTCGAGACGGTGAACCTGGTGGATACGGCTTATGTGGAGAGAATCCTCAAGAAGTAAGCCAGGCGGCCAGAGTAGATGAGACAAGGAGTCGGCGTGGGTTCGAGTGAGTTGAGGGAAACTGCTCCCGGCGAAGGCGTTCGTGCGGGGGAGGCATTCTTCCGCAAGCGGTTTTGGCGGGGCATCGTGTGTACGTTGGTGGGAGCGGCCCTCTGGGGATTTTCGGGGGCCTGCGCGCAGTTCCTGCTGTCGAACTACGCCATCACCCCGGCGTTCATTACTAGCGCCCGCATGCTGGGGGCCGGGTTGCTGTTCTTGATCGTGCTGTGGGCAACGCAGCGCGAAAAGCTTTTCTCCATGCTGCGCGACAAGCGCACGATGGGCAGGCTTGCGGTGTTCGGCGGTGTGGGACTGTACTTGTGCCAGATAACCTATGCCATCGTCATCGGCTACACGAACGCGGGCACGGCCACGGTGCTGCAGTGCACGGGTATTGCGTTCGTCCTGCTGTTCACGTGCGTGTTCTTGCGACGGCTCCCGCGCGTACGCGAAACGGTGGGGCTGGTGGCAGCCATGGGCTCTACCTGGATCATTGCCACGCAGGGCGATGTGGGCACTCTGGCGTTGCCTTTGCCGGGGCTGGTATGGGGTATCGCGAACGGGTTGTCGGTCGCGTTCTATATTATGTTTCCGAAGAGCCTTTTTGCCGAGTGGGGGAGCTTTGCCGTAACGGGCCTCGGTATGCTGGTGGGGGGCATTGCGGCTACGGCTGTATGGCTATCGGGTATCCTCGACGGCCAGGCAGGAGCGTTACCTGTCATGGATGCGGCGGGGTGGTCGGTCTTGGCTGTCATCGCCGTCGTGGGAACGTTCGCGGCGTTTGCCTTATACCTCCATGGGGTATCTGTTATAGGCTCGGTGAAGGGAAGCCTCCTTGGTGCCATTGAGCCGGTGAGCGCCACGGTGTTCGCGGCGCTGTGGTTGGGCACGGCGTTCACGGGAGCCGACTGGATAGGTTTTGCGCTCATGATCGCCATGATATTCTTGGTGACAGGGGAGAAGCCGAGCATGCCCGATGATGCCGCCGCTTCGAAAAGCGATAGCGAAGATCATGTTGGCAAGAAGGCTTCTGAATCCTGACAACTCCGCGTTGCCCTACAGCGGGGAGGTGTCGCAACGCGATTGTCCAACCTATGGCTTGCAGGTGGGGCAGCTGGCGGGTGCGGCTGGCGGGCACAGCTGGCGGGCGAAGCTGGCGGGCACAGCTGGTGGGCACAGCTGGTGGGCACAGCTGGTGGGCACAGCTGGCGGCGCGGGGGATGGTAGGTTCGGCGTGGACAAAAATAGCGTTCGGGGCCTTGCTCAGCGTATGGCAAGCGTCTATGGGGTTTTGCGACCTGGCCTTTTGTATGCCAGAAGTTGATTTGCCTTCAAAATCGCTGTTTTTCGCAACCCCGAACCTCGTTTTTGTCCATGACCCTCTGAATTATATAAATGGAAGCGCTGTATGCGCGACGTTGGAAAGCAGGTAGCATTCTGCTCGGTCAGCTCGCCGACGTCGGTGGCTTCCGGGCTAGGTGCCGTAAGGCCGGAAGCCGAAGTAGGTTTCCAGCGCGTCGGCGAAAGCTGCTTCGTCGGGCAGCGGCGTGCGGGTTCTCTCGCCGTTGGCACGCACAGTCAGCGTGTCGTCCCAGATGCCGTAGTAGCCATCCTTGGTGCGTAGGTTGGCGATGCGGTGGTCGTGGAACTCCATGCCAGGTTGCGAGCACGACAGGTTCAGCGAGTCGAAGTCCTTGTCGGTAACTGTTGCCAAGCAGAATTCTACCTCGGTCTGCGTGCGCGAGGGCCCCTCGATGCCGTAGAGATCCTTCTTCGCCTGGGTTACGCGGTCGATGGCCCACCAGTAGTCGTCAAGTTTGTTGGTGGTGAAGCGCTCGCCGCGGATAACCTGCTCCTGTCCGTTGCTCAAGTTTACCGAGGCACACGGCAAGGGGCCGCCGAACCCTACGTCGGCGAACACCTCGCGGCCGTCGATTGCCACCAAGATGCCCCGATGGTTGATGGGGTCTTTCTCGATCTGTCCGCACACGGCGCGGCACAAACACGGGCGCGCTGCGAATCCTAAGCTGACCAACAGGCGCTCGAACAGCGCGTTCAGCTCATAGCAGTAGCCGCCGCGATGTTGCGTGACGATCTTGTCGAACACGTGGCCGGGATCGAGGTCGGGTGCCTCGGTGCACTGGTGCATGTCGATGGTCTCGAACGGAATCGAGCATTGATGGGCGTATACCAGCTCGTCGAGCGCGCCCTGCGTTGCGCCTGCCGGCCTCGTGCAGCCGATGCGCTCCAAGTAGGCTTGCGCCTGCGGTGCGGTGAAGGCTCCTTTGTTTTCCATGATGTCCCCTGTCCCCTGAAAGCGCAACGCGATCCCCTGAACGCATTGCTGATATCGATGACTATAATACTTGACAGAGGCATGATAGTGTCCGCCAATCTTATGTTGGAAGGGCGAAGGTGCCCTTGAATCCGAGGTGTTTTCTTGGCTATAATCGGCTGCGAGAATGAGGAGGGGCGAACGCTCGGGACCCCTGTGCTGCTGCGGGTGAGGGCTGCGACAGGCGCTTTGGTGAAATAGACATTAGCTCGAGAAAGAATGGACGGGGAAATGACAAGCGATTCCGAGACTCGGACCGAGGAGGCTGCAGTGCCGTGTGGAGGCGATAGCTCTCAGACGGGGCGCTTGCGCGTGTTCGACCTGCACTGCGACACGCTGGATAGACTGGCGTTTCATGGCGATCCATCGGTGCCGGGAGGGTTCGCGGAGCATGATGCGCTCATCCCTGCATCGCGCATGAGCTCGCTGGCGGCCAACGACGCGCAGGTGTCGCTCGACCGCATGGAGGCGTATCGGTGGTGCCAGTGCTTTGCGGCGTTCATTCCCGACGAGGCGCACGGCAATGCAGCGTGGGGGCTGTTCGAGCGCGTGCGTGCGGTATGGGAACGCGAGCTGGAGCGCCATGCCGACAGACTGGCGCGCGTGCGCAGCGTGGCCGATATAGAAGCGGTCCATGCTGCAGGTAAGACGGCAGGGCTGTTCACGGTGGAGGGTGCGTCGTTTTTAGAGGACGACGGAACGGCCGAGGAGCGCCTCGACACGTTGGCCGACGCGAACGTGCGCATGGTCACGCTCACTTGGAACGGGCGCAATGCGCTCGGCAGCGGCAACGACACCGCGCATGGCCTGACGGCGTTCGGCCGCGTGTGTGTGCGCGAGTTGGAGCGGCGCAGCATCGTGGTGGACGTGTCGCATCTAAACGACACCGGGTTTCGCGACGTGTGCGAGGCCGCGACGCGCCCCTTTGTCGCTTCGCATTCGAATGCACGCAGCGTGTGCGGCCATCCCCGCAACCTCGCCGATTGGCAGCTGCGCGAGCTTGCCGACCGCGGTGGCATTGCGGGCTTGAACTTCTGTACCGATTTTGTGTCCGAAACCCATGCCGACCCCACGCGCGATGACGTGCTGCGCCAGGTGGATCGCATCCTGAACGTGGCGGGCGAGGGGGTGCTGGCACTGGGCAGCGACTACGACGGCTGCGACGTTCCTAGCTGGTTGAATCCTTGCGACAAGATAGGCACCTTGCACGAATTGTTGGTCGCTCAGTTCGGCGCAGAAATAGCCGACAAGGTGTTCTTCGACAACGCACACGCCTTCTTCGAGCGGTTGGAGGAGTAGAGCGCTCGCGGGCGCTTGCGCTCGCGAGCGATGGTTGCGTCTTCGGCTGCCGGTTGGCTTTGGCCTGCCACCGCCCGGGAACTGTCGCTAGGGGACAGCTTCGACCTTCCGCGTCGGGGTGGCGCTAGGCTGCTTGGCTTGAGGGCGTTGCCGTGGCGGCGTACAGCTCCAGGTAGTCGCCGTCTTTCACCGTGACGGTTTGCGAGCTTCCGCGGATAACATACTTGGTGTCGGTGATGGAATCGTCGTTGAAGGCCAGGTCTTTCATGACGAAGGCCGCGCTGTCGTTCTCGGCGACGGCGGCTGCGTCGTTTTGCGCCGTGATGGTGTAGGTTCCGGCGGGCATGTCCGTGCCCACCCGGTACAACCCGCTTTGATAGGGTGCTGTCGGGGCGAACTCGGATTTCGAGACGGGATAGAAGCGCGCCGTGTCGTTCGCGACGAAGGCGATGACATCCCCGCTGCCAAGCTCGGTGAAGTAGTTACCGAAATACACCACGCCGTCATCGAGGCGGTAGGAGCCGTTGCCGGCTTCCTTGAACACGTAGAAGTTCATCTCCTCGGCTTGGCTTCCCTCGAGGAAGTACGTTCCCGGCTGGATGTCCTTGCCAGCACCCACGGTGTAGACGCCTGCGGAACAACGCCCGTCTACCACGGAGTTGCTCATCTCGCCGTAGGCACCTCTGATCTCGTCGAGGGTGAAGGTATCCATTTGCGCCGAGGGGTCGCTGTTGTCGTAATCGTACCCATAGTCGTCGTAGTTGTCGAGGTACGAACCGGAGTTGCGGTATTCCTGTGCACCAACGATGGCGGCAACGGTGGTGCAGCTTACGCAGCCACCGATGCCCAGCAAGAACACGAGCAGGCATCCGCCCAGCACCCACGGCCACGCCTTCTTCTTGCGAGGGGGCTCGGCGGCAGCGAAATAGGGCGGCTGTGCGGGATAGGGCGGGTAGGAAGGCTGCGCTCCGTAGGGCGCGGGCGGCACCTGTCCATACGGTTGCTGGTCGTATGCTTGCGGCGCACCGTATACAACAGGAGGTTGTTGCCCCGGATAGGGCTGCTGCGGATAGCCTTGCGGTGGGTAAGGCTGCTGCGGGTATCCTTGCGTCGCCGGGGGTTGCGGTACCTGCGGAGGATAGGCGGCAGCGGGCGAGGCGGTTTGCGCTCCTTCGCCGGGCATCGGCGGCACCTCGTAGGGCGACGGCGGGGTTGTTGGCACTTGGCCCGCCGGCTGGTCTCCTGAGGGCTCGGGGGTGCTACCGGCGTTCGGCTGCTCGGGCTCGGTCATGACTGCTCCTTCTCGTTTCCATCTTGTTCGCGGAATATCTCGGCCGTTGCCTCGATCAGGTCGACGGCTTGTTGGGCGCAGGTGCCGACGCACAGGCCGCAGCCGATGCAGTAGCGCACGTCGTAGGCAAGCGTGCCGTCGGCAGGGTTGGGGTAGCGAGCACCGGTCGGACAGGCGGCGACGCAATCGAGCGCATTCGTGCAGCGTGAGCAGTCGGTCTGCGAGACCACGACGGGCACTTTGCCCGCGATGCTCGGATCGCGCTCGATGGCCTCGAGGATCATCTGCTGCTTGGGCCACATGGTCTTTTTCGTGCGTCCGTCGGGCGCGAAGTCGTTGAATTCCGTGCCGTTTCCCAGGTTCAGACGCGTGAGGGCACGCGAGCGCTCACGACGCTCGTAGAACTCCTGCAGCACCTCGGAGTTGCGCAGGCGGCGTTTGCCTGAAGCGATATCACCCACGTCGCCCACGATGTTCGTGAACGCGCTGCGACGATCGACCCCGGTGGGATCCGTCAAATCCTTGACCAGGCTCTCCTTCTCGGGGATCTCCTCGATCCATCCGATGCTGCGTCCACTCCATTGCTCGGCCGTCTCGATGGCGTGGGAGTACAGCAGCTCGCCCATGTCTCCCGCCCGTGGACAGTCGGTGCAGTAGGCCAGGTCGGCTGCGATCTTCACAGGGATGTTCTCGGAGAGCACCAGCGTCCAGAACTCGGGGGCAAGCGCCGCCAGGCAGGGAAGCACGACGACGTTGGCTGCCGGCTCGAGCCCGGGGAACAGGTTCTCCTTGCAGGTGAGCACCACGTCCTCGCCGCGCAGGGCGATACGGCGTATGCGTGCGTGCAAATCGTTCATGGTGACGCGTGTCGAGGAGAACGCGTCGCAGATACCCAGGCAGATGCCGCAGTAGGTGCAGGCCTCCGTGTCGAGGACGGGAACCCCCTCGTCGGTATACGAGACGGCCCCGTGGGGACAGGCTAAGGCACACCGCTCGCAGTCCGTGCCATGCGCTCGCGTGCAGAAGTCGCGCAGTACGACGATATGCTGAGGCCGCAGGCGCTCCTCAGCGCCGTCGACCTGCACGGATGCAGACTCGGCGTCGCGTTCGCATCCGTCGTCGGTTTCGAAGCCCTCTTTGTTTGCCAAGGGGCGGGCATCAGCCACCGAACACCTCTTTCGTTGCAGCATCGATGCGCGCTAATACGTCGGCGCGGGGAAGAAGCTCGATGCTCTCGAACAGCGGCGGCGACACCATGTTGCCGCATATGGCTACGCGCAAGGGCTGGAACAGTAGCTTCGGCTTTATCTCCAATTTTTCGCCGCAGGCGCGGCACGCCTCCTGCAAAGCCTCGGCCTCCCAAGCCACGCTCTCGTCGGCCAGCACGCTGCGGCAGGCGGCGAGAGCTTCGTCGGCGCGCGCGCCTTCCTTGCGCAAAACCTTGGCTACGCTCTTCTCGTCCAGCTGCACGTAAGGGCCCCAGAACATGAACGCCAGCTTGTCCACAGCCTCGTCCAAGCGCGTCAGACGCTCGGCCACCAGCGGGTACAGCGCGCAGTACCACGTTGCGCGCTCCTGTACGTCGGCGAGAGCCGCCTCGATGGCTGCCTGGCTGTAGGCGCCTTCGGCCTCTTCGGGGTCGAGTGGCGTTCCGGCTGCGACGGCACTGCCCAGGATATTGGCCTTCGCCAGCCACAAAAGAGACGCCCTTACCCAGGCGTTCGCCCCCATGTCCTTGACATACTGGCCGTTCATCCAGTCAAGCTTCGTCTCGTCGAACACTGCATCCTTCTTGGTCACGCGGTCAAGCGTAAACTCGCGGCAAAGCGTCTCCCGGTCGATAAGCGTCGTCTCGCCGTCGAGCGACCAGCCCAGAAGCGCCAGGAAGTTCACCATGGCATCGGGCAGGTAGCCACGCTCGCAGAACTCCTCGACCGAGGCCGCGCCGTGGCGCTTCGAGAGCTTCTTGCCGTCCTGCCCTAAGATCATAGACAGATGGGCGAACGTAGGCACGTCTTTCCCCAACGCCTCGTAGATGAGTATCTGGCGCGGCGTATTCGACAGGTGGTCGTCGCCGCGGATAACATGCGTGATGCCCATGTTCGCGTCGTCGCACACCACGGCGAAGTTGTAGGTGGGGGAGCCGTCCGTGCGCACGACGATCATGTCGTCCATGACCTCGACGGGGAAGCTCACGTGTCCGTACACCGCGTCGTCGAATTCGATGGGCTCGCGCTCGAGCGGCACCTTGAGGCGCCATACATGCGGCTCGCCTGCGGCAATGCGCGCATCAGCCTCGGCGGCGTCGAGGTCGCGACACGTGCGGTCGTAGCCCGCATAGCCGCCCTCTTCGGCCTCGGCTTTGGCACGCTTCGCATCCAGCTCGTCTTTGGTGCAGAAGCACGGGTACACGCTTCCGCGTTCCCGCATCAGCTTGAGCGCCGCCGCGTAGGTGTCCATGCGCTGCGTCTGGAAGTACGGCCCTGCCATGCCGCCTACCTCGGGGCCTTCGTCCCAATCCAGCCCCAGCCACTTCATGGCGTTGAGGATGACGTCCACGTTCTCCTGCGTGGAGCGCTCCGGGTCGGTGTCCTCGATGCGCAGGACGAAATCCCCGCCGGTTGCCCGGGCGAACGCCCAGTTGTAGATGGCGGTTCGCGCTCCGCCCACGTGGAGACGCCCCGTCGGCGAGGGGGCGAAACGTACGCGCACTTTTTTCTCGTCAGTCATACAGCTTCCAATCTTCTTTTCCTGTCACCAAGCCGTTCGACATGCCGTCTCCCCGCCAGCCTAAACCTGCCGTCGCAGGATGGATCCCACAACAATTGCCAGTATAGACAACAGGCCGGTAACGGCAAGCCACACGGCCCCCATCCCCATCCAAAATGCAGTTGGATACATGGTGATGAGCAGCGACTCGTAGGAGAATGTCCACGTGCCGTCTGCAAAGAACAGCGAGTGGAACACGGCGAAAAACCCATCGAAGTTCACCGCAGCCACGATTCCTAGCATAAGGAACACGATGAGGACGGTGGTGCCGCCCATGAGCAGCGCTTCCCCGGCGTTGCAGCGTTTTCCCGAGAGCAGTAGTGCGAGCGTCAGCGCCACGGCAAGCACGCAGGTGCCGACAAGCCAGGGTCTCGCCTGCTCGACGACCAGATACACGTCGTCCAGATGCGAGATCGAGCTTTCATCGAGCGTGTAGTTCTCTTCAAGTCCCGACATCCGTTTCTCTTTGTTTGCAAGGGGTGTGTCGGCTTCCTGGTTTATAGCCTTGAGCACGTCGGCAAGGGCGGCTTGGTCGTGGGAGTCCACCGTAAAGTCGCGTGTGGCCACGGCGGCGCGCACCAGCTGGTCGTGCGTGAAGGCCGTGCCTGGATTGTCCATGCCGGAAAACGCGCCCGCTAGGGCTTGGGTCGTCTGTGGCAGGCAGCAGGCGGCAAAACCTGCCGCCACGAACGTGATGGCCAGCGCAATTGCCGCCACGATGGTTGTGATCGAGCTGGCGATGCTGCGGTGCTTGCCGATGGGATTTTTGCTGGTCATGAGAACATCGCTTTCTTGTTGGAGTAATGGTGGCGGGCGCGATTGGTTGTTTGGTCGGTGCATGCGCCTACGAACGCCTTTGCAATTGCACGTGAATGCTTGTTCGGACGTTCCATTTCCGGATGCCACTGAATGCCCCAGAAAAACGATGATCGAGCTCGGTAGAATGCCTCGACGAGCCCATCTTCCGTTTGACCCATTACGTCCAAATCGGATGATAGTTCGCTGATTCCCTGGTGGTGAGCGCTGTTTGTCTTTATACTTAAGGTGCCGAGCGTCTTCGCTAGGGGAGTGTCTGCCACGGTGTTCACCGTGTGGGTGGCCTCGCTGAGGGGCTCTTCCTGCCAATGATTTTCGTATCGGCCGCAAGCTTTTAGGTCTTGGTGCAACGATCCGCCCAAGACGACGTTTGCCATCTGCATTCCCCGGCATATCCCCAAAAAAGGCACGTCCGCCGAGAGTGCGTACTCCACGAAAAACGCCTCCGTTCCATCACGCTTCGGATTGGGTTTTTCGGTGGGGGAAAGCCTTTTTTCGCGGTATAAGGCTGGGTTGATATCGGATCCGCCGGGGATGAGAAGACCGTCGCAGAGCGATAGGAGGGCTGTCAGATCTCCCCTTGAATCGCAGGGCGGTATAACCAGGGCAACGGCGTTTGACGATTCTAAAAACGTCACGTAGTCTCTGGCGATCGAGTAGCGTTCCGGATGGTAGTCGTATTGTGATGATATTCCCACGATTGGTTTCATGAGGCCATTCCTTGTCTGAGATGGTACTGCTTTTGCTAGTATAATGGAATTAAACAAGTTGCATGGCGAAGAGGGTGGTTTGATGGCTGACGGCGTTGCTCCGGCCTCGAAAGAGACGGACAAGTGGTTTTCGAAAGAGCCGGCATTTGCCAAATTAATTTCTTTAGGTCATTTTGACAAACTTCGCGGCCTTGATGAGAAAAGCCAACGATTCGAGATCATCGTGCGCGAAAATATCGTGCAAGGCGATCATCTTTCTCGGGAAGATGTTTCCGCACTTTCCGAGGCTGTTGGACGGTATTGCGAAAGTGAGTCGGGTACGGCGGACAAGATGGCTTTTCTGCTGTTCTTCATATGCTTTGAGTGGAATCATCGCCAGCTCAACGATGTGTCCGAGCGACAACTTGCATGGAAAAAACTGTTCAAGGCCGCTGGAAGTTGTTTTTCCGACTATGCAATGTTTTCGTATGCGCTCTCCCTCTATTATCGCGCCGAGGGCACGTTGTCGAAGGCGTTGGAGTTTGCGTGTCGTGCTTGCGAGCAGGCTCCCAAGCATATAGGCCTTCTGAACAGCTATCTTGAGATGCTTCTTGACGAGACTGAGCAAAGTCTGCTTTCTGGGCCGGGCGTGTCTGCGGACCAATTCGAGTGCCCGACAGTGCCTGACGAAGACACAAAACAGTTGCAAGGGTTGCTGGATCGGTTTCAATCGATGACGCAGGGGCAAGCGTTTGACCAGGATTTTCCGACGTTTCATATAAATCTGGGCAGACTCAGAGCATGCCTGGGCTTCTTTGGCGACGCTCGGAGGGAGTTCGACCGGGCCGAAGAGCTGGCGGTTGGGCAGTTTGAAGCGAAGAGCAAGAGCGACAACGAGGGGGAGCGCTTGCACAGCAGCAGCGAATACGTGCAGCTCATCGCCTGGATAGCAACCAGTCGTACTACTTGCGATCAAATGCAGGGCGCTCGTTCGTTGCGGGCTTATGTCGAAATGAGCCGAGAGGGCATTCAGGAGATGATCGAAAGCTTGCTGGAGAAGCACGCCGAGGTCGAGCGGCGCGTTAACGACGAGAAGATCAACATGGTGGAGATGCTAGCGTTTTTTGCCGGGATCATTGCGTTGATTGTTGGGGCGGTGTCGCTGGGGAGCGGTATGTCGTTTGCGGCGCGCGGGCTTTTGCTGCTCGTAATGCTGGGAGTGCTGATGGTGGCTTTCGGGGCTCTTTCTTTTCTGCTCGAGGCTGATCGATCGGCTCAGTGTTCTTCTACGGGGAATCGCTTGGGTTTTGCAGCATCGTTTTTTGCTGCAAGGTCTGCTCCCGTTGTTGCGATCGGATTTGCGGTTATTGTGCTGTGCTTTGTCCTTGGTCTTGTTTTGCCCCCAGGTGCAATGGGCTTCTAACGGAACTTTCCCACGAATAGAGAGACGCCATGAAACAGTATCGCCAAGAATATTTGGAAGCGCTCGAAAGCCTCGACGGCGATGTGCCGGGTTGCGAGGCGGCGCTGTCCTACATTGAGCAGTCTGACATTTGGGTGCACGGCCGACCCGTGCCCTTTTCCTACGTTCCCAATTTGGTGGGCTCGCAGGATCGCCGGTTTCTTCAGGAAGTTTGCACGATGGCCCATACCATTCTGTGCAAGGTTATCGCCCGCTATTTGGAAGATGCAACCTATCGCGCGCTGTTCGGTTTCTCGCCCGAGATGGAGCGGCTTATCATGCTGCCATGCGACTATGGACAGATGCTTCCTCTAGCCCGATTCGATATCTTTCTTGACGAAAACGATCTCAGCTTCAAGTTTTGCGAATTCAATACCGATGGGAGCGGGGCGATGTCGCGCGACCTTGAGATTGGCCACGCACTGCAGCGAGGTGCTACCTACCATCAGTTCGCCTCGCGTCATCGCGTTGAGCAGTTTGAGCTATTCGATTCGTGGGTTGAAGCGTTTATGTCCAGCTATCGAGAGTGTCCTTACGCGAAACCTTGCCCGACGGTGGCTGTAACTGATTTTCGCGAGAGCGGCGTGTTTAGCGATTTCAACCGATTCATCGCCGCTTTCGAGCGGGCGGGCTATCCGGCTCGTTTTGTGGATGTTCGGTCGTTTATCTTTGACGGGGAAAACCTAGTCGACCCTTCCGACGGAACGGTGATAGATGTCATTTATCGGCGCGCCGTTACCAGTGAGATGCTGCAGCATCCTGGTGAATGCGATGCGCTCATTGATGCAGTTGAACAGCGGAAGGTATGCCTGATTGGCCATTTTAGAACAACGGTCGTCCATTCCAAAGTGGTTTCCATCGTGTTGTTCGACTCACAGACGAGGTCCTTTTTGACTGACGAGGAGTGCTCGTTCATTGACGAGCACGTGCCGCGCACCTTCCGGCTGCAACGCGGTCAGGGATTTGATGTAAACGTGGTAAAGGCAAGCAAAGATGCGTGGATTATCAAACCTGAGGACGATTATGGTGCCCGCGGTGTGTATCCAGGTGTAAGCATGGCCGCTGACGAGTGGGGCGCGCTGGTTGACCAGAAGCTCGATGAGTCCTACATCGTTCAAGAGTATTATCCTCCACGCGAGGTTGGTTTAGTGCGGGCTGACGTTTCGGAAGTCGGAGGTCAGAGTGCGGTTGAGGCTTGGACATCGATGCCAGGCCTGTATGTCTACAACGGCGCATTCAAAGGTTTGTACTGTCGAAACGGATGCGAGGGGATAATTGCTCTTGACCACGGTGGGCTGTGCAGCCCGAGCTTCTCCGTTGACGATGAAAATTTCTGAGGTGCTTTTCGAAACGACGATTGCTGCATTGATTGCTGGAACGCGCGTTCTTGCATTGGAGGCAAATTTACGATATTTTAAACCAGCCTGTCTGTCAAGCGAATAGGCGAGTTCGCCGACCGTTTATCGAGAGCTGGGGAAGAGAGTTGGCTCGAGGATCCCGGCACCAACCTGGCAAAGCATGCCAAGGTGGTCCTGCCGACATCGATGAAGGAGAAACATCATGCTCAATAACCAAGGAAGCTATCTGTTCACGTCCGAGTCCGTGACGGAAGGGCATCCCGACAAGGTATGCGACCAGATATCAGACGCGGTGCTTGACGCCATCCTGTCCAAGGAGATCGAGTTGGCCGAGCGCGGTTACGTGGCGCCGGGCGGGCAGGCGGCTGACCCGTCCCAGGTGCGCTGCGCCTGCGAGACGCTGGCTACCACGGGCATGGTCATCGTGACGGGCGAGATCCGCACGCAGGCCTACGTGGACGTGCCGGGCATTGTGCGCGAGGTGCTCTCCGACATCGGCTACAACCGCGCGAAGTACGGCTTCGACTGCGACACGTGCGGCGTGTTGAACGCCATCCACGAACAGAGTCCGGACATTGCGCAGGGCGTGGACGAGTCATGGGAGGCCCAGCACGGGCTTGCAGGCGACGATCCTTACGAGCGCGTCGGCGCGGGCGATCAGGGCATGATGTTCGGCTATGCCTGCAACGAGACGTCCACCCTTATGCCCATGCCGGTGTATCTGGCTCACCGTCTGGCCGAGCGTCTGACCGAGGTGCGCAAGGACGGTACGCTGCCGTACCTGCGCCCCGACGGCAAGACGCAGGTGTCGGTGCGCTACGAGGACGGCATTCCGACAAGCGTGGAGAAGGTGGTTGTGTCTACCCAGCACGCCGAGAACGTGGAGCATGGCGCTTTGAGCGCCGACATCGTCGCGCACGTGATCGAGCCCGTTTTCGCGGCCGAAGGCGTCAAGCTTGCCGAGGGTGCAGGCATCCATGTGAACCCCACCGGCCGCTTTGTCGTGGGCGGGCCCATGGGGGATGCGGGCCTCACCGGCCGCAAGATCATCGTGGACACCTACGGCGGCATGGGACGCCACGGCGGCGGCGCGTTCTCCGGCAAGGACTGCACGAAGGTAGACCGCTCGGGGGCCTATGCCGCGCGCTGGGTAGCCAAGAACGTGGTGGCCGCGGGGTTGGCTGACCGCTGCGAGGTGCAGGTGGCTTATGCCATCGGCATGGCGCGTCCGGTGAGTGTGATGGTCGACACCTTCGGCACCGCGAAGGTGCCCGAAGCCGACATCATGGCTGCCGTGGAAAGCGTGTTCGATCTGCGCCCCGGCGCCATTATCGATGCGCTGGACCTGCGCCGTCCGATCTACCGTAAAACCGCCGCCTACGGCCACTTCGGCCGCGAGCTGCCTGAGTTCACCTGGGAGCGAACCGACAAGGCCGGCGCGCTGCGGAAGGCCTGCGGGCTGGCGTAGGCTTTGCGTCCCCCAGGGGGTGGGGTGCTGGTATACTTGATCCCATGAAACTCGCATCGGTCATTCTCGACATACCTACGCAGGCGCTCGATACGCCCTATACCTACCTCGTTTCCGACGATCCGACCGCGCTCGGCGGCTACGACATCGTGGTGGGGTGTGCCGCGCTCGTGCCGTTCGGGCCCCGGCAGGCGATAGGATTCGTCGTCGCACTTGAAGAGCATGCGGCAGACGATCTCCCGGCAGGTCTGAACCTGTCAAAGCTGAAGGCGATCGTGCGGGCGGTGAGCCCGGCATACTTCGATGAGGAGGGTGCCGCGTGCGCGCAGTGGCTCTCCGAGCGCTACTTGGCACCGCTTTCGTCGTGTGTGCGGCTGTTCACGCCGCCTGGCGGCGTGCCGCGCATGGTACGTTCCCGCGAGGGGTATTGGCGGCTCGAGGAGCCGACCGTGGGGGAGGTTGACGATCGCTGGGTCGTGCCGGGTCCGTCGTTTGCCGACTTCGAGCCGCGCAAGAACGCCGTGAAGCAAGGGGCCATCGTAGAGGCTCTGCGTGCGGGTGAGCTGCGCGTGGCCGAACTGGCTGCTGAGCTCGGTGCCGTATCCGGTGCGCTAAAAACGCTCGAGGGCAAAGGTGCGGTGCGCATCGAGCGCCGTCGCCGCATGCGGGGGATGCCCTCTGGGGCGTCGGGTGGTGTCGGCAGTCGGGAGGAATCGGGAAGCAGCTTCGTGCCTTCCCGAAAGCCCCTCCTTACTTCCGGCCAGGCAAGTGCCCTAGGAGCCGTCGAATCTGCCTGTGCATCCGGCAATGGCGAGGTCGTGCTTCTCGACGGCGTCACGGGATCGGGCAAGACCGAGGTGTACCTCCAGGCTATCGAGGCGACGCTCGCGGCCGGCCGCACGGCGTGCGTGCTTGTGCCCGAGATTTCGCTGACGCCGCAGACGGTGGGCCGGTTCCGCGGCCGGTTCGGCGACACGGTGGCCGTCATGCACTCGCGCATGGGCGCGGGCGAGCGCTACGACCAGTGGGATTTCATCCGCTCGGGGGCGGCACGCGTGGTGGTGGGTGCGCGCAGTGCGCTGTTCACGCCGATGCGCAATTTGGGGCTCATCGTTATCGACGAGGAACACGAGGGGTCCTACAAGCAGGACAGCGCACCGCGCTACCATGCGCGCGACGTAGCGGTATGGATGGCGCGCCGCTCGGGTGCGGCCGTGGTGCTGGGGTCGGCCACGCCCTCTATCGAAAGCCTGCATGCCTGCGCCAAAGACGAGCGGTGGCATCAGGTGGAGCTGCCCGAACGCGCTAACGGCAAGCCGATGCCCCAGGTGCAGGTCGTGGACATGGCCCATGAGTTCGGAAGCGGCTCGCGCTCCATGTTCTCGCGTCCGCTGTCGAGCGCGCTGGCCGAGGAGCTGGCCGTGGGGCACAAGGCCGTGCTGCTGCTGAACCAACGCGGATTCGCTAAGTTCTTGCTGTGCCGCGAGTGCGGGTTCGTGCCGGAATGCCCGTCGTGCTCCACGTCGCTCACCTTCCATGAGCGCGGCAATTTCCTTATCTGCCATCATTGTGGCTACCGCATCGCGGCGCCGGCCACGTGTCCTGAATGCGGCAGCCCCTACTTGAAGAAGTTCGGTGCGGGTACCCAGCGCGTCGAGGCCGACCTGCGCGTGCTGTTGGACGAAGCGCCGGGCGTGGGGCCGGACGTGCCCATTGTGCGCATGGATGCCGACACCACCGGCGGCAAGGGGTCCCATCAGCGTCTGCTCGAGGAATTCGCCGCCGCTGACGCGGCAGTGCTGCTGGGCACGCAGATGATCGCCAAGGGACTCGACTTCGAGGACGTGACGCTGGTGGGTGTTATCAACGCCGACACCATGCTGAAGCTGCCCGACTACCGCGCCTCCGAGCGTACGTTCGCGCTGGTCGAGCAGGTGGCGGGCCGCGCTGGTCGGGCGGAGCTGCCGGGCCGCGTGCTCGTGCAGACCTACGAGGCTGATGCGGCGCCCATCCAGGCTGCCGCAACGTATGACCGCGCGCTGTTCCTGCGCGACGAGTTGCCTAAACGCCGGTTGTTGAAGTACCCGCCTTACGTGCGCATGGCCAACATCTTGGTGTGGGGCAAGGACGAAGGGGCGGTGCGCAGCCTTGCTGCGGCATTGCATGCCGACCTTGGACGTCACGTGCGCAACTATGTCGGCAACTCCTGGGACGTGTTGGCCGCTACGCCGTGCGTTCTTGCGAAGCTGCGCGGTACGTACCGCTGGCATATCGTGGTCAAATGCCCCCTGGAAAGCGATCTTTCCGCAGTGCTGCTCCCGTTTTTCCGTGCGCGCAAGCCGGATCGCGACGTGAACGTCGCAGTGGACGTCGATCCTGACGACTTGCTGTAGCGTCCGATGCGGCACCTTCGCGAGCATTCCGCGTGCGGCTGCCTTCCTGCCGATCGTTGGTTGGCAAGCCCCGGTTGCATGGTATCCTGTTCGCTTGCTGGGGGCGTTCATTCAAGAGGCGAAGGGAGAATGAACCGTGAAAACACACGCGACGCGGATCGCACGGTCGATCCTTGCCGCAGTGCTTGCCGCAGGATGCGCTTTCGTCGTACCTGC
>NZ_JAVWUP010000004.1:57092-61188 GCF_036667095.1 Gordonibacter sp.
CACGGTCGATCCTTGCCGCAGTGCTTGCCGCAGGATGCGCTTTCGTCGTACCTGCCGTTGCCGCCGAGCAGGCGGATAACCAAGCGAAGGTTTCACTGTCATCTGAGGGCACGGGTGCGCAAGAGGGCGCACTGGCAGGTCCCGAGACGTTCGAAGGCCGGGGTGCGCAGCCGGAGGAACGCGTGGTGAGAGTCGCATTTCCCGAGGTCGAAGGCATCAGCATGACCGACAGCGCCGGTGTACGCAGCGGACTGTTCTACGATTGGCTTGTCGAGATAGGCAAGTACACCGGATGGGAATACGAGTTCGTGGGCGGCGATGCCGAAAACCTCGCGAACGCGGCTATCTCGGGAGAAGTCGACCTTGTCGGCAGCATGTATCACCGCGAGCAGCTGGAGGGCTTGCTGGACTATGCGGCCTACAGCATGGGCTCGAACTACTCCTTGTTGATCTGCCCCGAAAACAACGACTCCATTGCCAGCTTCGATCTTCGCACGTTGAACGGCAAGACCATCGGCGTATACCGCAACGCTAGCGAGAAGAACCGCCGCCTCGAGGCGTTTCTCGAACTCAACAACCTTTCCTGCAACGTGGTGCAGTTGGATCTCGAGGGCTACGAGCGATGCCTCGAAGACGGCGTGGCCGATGCGATGCTGGGAAGCGATAGGGAAGTGCCGAACGGATGCCGGGTGGTAACGGGATTCGAAGGCGAACCCTACTACATCGCCCTGCCCAAGGGAAGCGATCTGGCGACTGCTCTAAACGAGGCTCTCGGGCAGATATACGCTGCCGATGCAGGGTTTGCGCGTACGCTGCATGCGCGCTACTTCCCTCACGAATACTACAATTCGATAAGCCTTACCGAAGCCGATCGCGCCTTTGTCGAGCAGACAGGCGTTGTCTCGGTTGCCGTGGTAGCCGATCGGTTGCCGCTCTACTACCAGTACGAGGGGAAGTACCGTGGCGTGGTCAAGGATGCGTTCGATCGTATTGCGCAGCGCACGGGCCTCTCGTTTCGCTTCGAGCATGCCGCCACCTACGAAGAGGCGCTCAACATGGTGCGCAACGGCGAGGTGGAGGTCATGGGCAGCTTCATGGACGATGAGCACATGGCCGGCGAACAGGGTCTTTCGCTTACCAAGGACTTCGCTTCGCTTGACGAGGTGGTGTTGAGGAACAAGCTGCGCGAACGGTCCGACGGCAGGGCCGCCCTCGCGCAGATAAACGGACGAGAAGACCCGGCCGGGTTGGACGCGACGGAGGTAGTTTACTTCGACACGTACCAGGAATGCCTTGAGGCGGTGAATGCCGGGCGCGCTGAGTTCACCTGTATACCGGCAGCATTTGCTGAAAGCCTGTTCACCGAGCATGCATACGGTAATATCGTGCCCTCTGCTGCCGACCATCGCGACCTCAAACTGTCCATCGCACTGCCGAAGCCGGTCGATTCGGCCATGTATTCCGTTCTGAATAAGGCGGTGGGCAGCTTTACCGAAGAGGAGCGGGCGGCCATGTTGGTGCGCAGCGCGGCATCTGTCGGCGGACGTATGCCCTCGCTTGAGGCGATCGTATCCAGCAACCCCATGGCCGTAGTGGCGGTGTCTCTCGTGTTCTCGCTTTTGGTTGGCGCTGTTGCTATCGTGGCGGCCACCTCCAAAGTGCGCTCCCGTACCATGGCCTTGAAGCTGGAGCAGGCCGAGGAAACGAGCCGTGCGAAGTCCGACTTTCTCTCGCGTATGTCCCATGAGATACGCACGCCCATGAACGCCATCATCGGCCTGAGCTCGGTGGCGACGCTCTCGGGCGAGGCGACGCCTTCGGTGCAGTCGAGCCTGGAGAAGATCAACACCTCGGCGCAGTACCTGCTCGCGCTGGTGAACGACATCCTCGATATGTCTAAGATCGAGAACGGCAAGATGTGCATCGAGGCTGTCCCTGTGCGCCTGCGCGCCTTGGTCGATCGGCTAGGCAGCATGTACTGCATCCTTGCCGAGGAGAAAGGTATTGCGCTGACGGTACGCTGCGGGGGCGATGAGGTGGTCATGGCCGACGACGTGCGCCTGCAGCAGGTGCTGGCGAACCTGCTGTCGAACGCTTTCAAGTTCACGGAACCGGGCGGCTCCGTGCTGCTGGCTGTCGACAAGCTGTCGGAGGGGGGAGGCGATGCAGCCGTCCGGTTCAGCGTGACCGACGATGGCGAGGGTATCCGCCCTGAGGACCTCGACCGTATTTTCGAGTCGTTCGAGCAGGCGGCCGAAAACCATCGCAACGCCCAAGGCACGGGGCTTGGACTTGCCATCAGCAGTAACCTTGTGCACCTTATGGGCGGCAAGCTCGACGTGCGCAGCCGTTTGGGCCAGGGAACTGAGTTCTTCTTTACTTTGAGCCTGCCGCGGGCGTTGCCAGAAGACCTGCCGCGTGATCGTGCGGAGCTTTCGGCGACTGCGGCCGAGGAAGGGCGTACTTTTGCGGGTGTGCAGGTGCTGCTTGCCGAGGACAACGACCTGAACGCCGAGATAGCCGTAGCGTTGCTGGAGATGAAGGGCGTGACGGCCGATCGTGCTGCGAACGGGCGCGAGGCAGTTGACCTGTTTGCTGCTGCGGCCCCGGGGTTCTACGACATCGTGCTCATGGACGTGCAGATGCCTGTGCTGGACGGCTTGTCGGCCGTGCGCGAACTGCGCGCGCTCGATCGGCCCGATGCGCACACGGTCCCCATTGTCGCCCTGACGGCCAGCACGTTCCAGGAAGATCGAGACGATGCGGCTGCGGCGGGCATGGACGGGTTTCTGCCCAAGCCCTTCGATGCTCGGCAGCTCTACGGGGTGCTTCATCGCTTCTTGCCGTCCGGCTGGTCCGAAGCGGCATCTTGAGGGGCATCGATTGTCGGAGCGCGTCCTTAGATTGATGCCGCGGTATCGAGGGCGTAGTCGATCCACAAGCCGATGCGCTTATGCCAGGGGAGCGTGGCGCGTGTCTCGCGGGTCGCGTATGTCCAGTCGTAAAGCGTTTCGGAATCGGCGAACCGCTGGGGCTTCGACGACGAGCCCAGCACGACGGCATAGTACTCGTGGCCGTCGCCCCGGTTCACGGCGGTGGCCACGCAGGGACCGGCTGCGAGCGTGTAGCCGGTCTTGGCGGCACAGGTGCCTTCGTAGGTTTGCAGCATGGTGTCGGTGTTGGATAGGGAGAGCGTGGTTTCGCTGCCGTTCCGGTTCACGGCAATATCCACGTTCGAGAATCCGATGCTGGCCCGGAACCGTTCGATGCCCATACCGTAGCGCAGCATGACGGCGACATCCTGTGCGCAGCTGTACTGCCCCTGCGCCCATGCGTCGAAGTCGAGACCATGCGGGTTCGTGAAGCAGGTGTTCACCAGTCCGAGTGCCGAGCCTTTGGCGTTCATGGCATCGACGAAGGCCGCTTGGCAGGCGTAACCGTCGCCGGAGAGTCCCTGGTCGGCAAGGATGATCGTACCAGCGGCCTCGGCAAGGGCGGTTGCGGCATCGTTTCCCGATGCGGTAAGCAGCGCTTTGAGCGAGGCATCGAGAGTCATGACATCGCCCTGCATCAGCCCGGCGCTGGATTCTTCGACGCTGGCGGCTGTCGGTGTCACCTTGATGGCCGCATCGGGAGAGAGGGTCTCCAGGGCCACAATGGCTGTCATGATCTTTGTAAGGGACGCGATCTGGGCCTGGTCGGTTGCGCGTCGTCCGAAACAGAGGTCGCCGCCCTCGTCGAGCACCGACGCGTAGGATGCCTCGAGGTCGGGTCCGCTTCGGACGGGAATTCCGTGCTGTAGGGCGGTCTGCCCGAACAGTAGGTCGCTTTCCTCTGCGGCCGCATGCGCAGGCGTGGGGGCGATACAGCCGAGGCCCAAGGCGAGGCACAGGACTCCGACCGAGGCGGCTCGGACGCTTTGGTGGGAGAACGCGATGAATGATTTTGTGGGGCGGGAGGAAGCCACGGTCGGATACCTTTCTTTCAGGTTCGGTGTGGTAGGTGCCGTCTTCCCGACAGTATACGCCCCTCGGGCGGCCTGTGCGAAAAGAGCCTCGACCCCGACCCCTGACGGGTTCCGTTTACGGATGTGCGG
>NZ_JAVWUP010000005.1:0-52016 GCF_036667095.1 Gordonibacter sp.
TTGTCGGCGTTCGAGCGCGTGCAGCCTCTTGCCGTGTGCGCGGGAGCCGAGGGGCGCGAGGTGCGCAACGTGGGCATACTCGATTGTTCGCCCGACAAGGATCGAGGCTATGCGATCTATCTTCCGGGCGAGTTTATCGTGTCGAACCTGGGCTTCGCCCGGGACGATCCCGAACTGTCCGAGCGCTCGCTGTTGGTACTCATTGGACGCGGGGTGGCGGCCATCGCCCTGAAGACGGTGTACCGTCCTATTGTCAGCGAGTGCGTTATCGCTGCCAGTGAGGAGGCGGGCGTTCCTCTGTTCCTCTACGAGGGAGCGTACCATGAAGTGGTGGCATACCAGGCTCTCGACCTCATCCGCCGCGACGGCGAACAGTCGGACAAGGGGCGTATCTTAGACGAATTGCTTTCGGGCCATGATCCGCAGGCCACGCGCGCAGCGCTGTACGAGCTTGCGGGCGCAACAGGCTCCACCGTGCAGTGCGTCGCCGTAGCTCCGCACCTGCTCGACGAGTGCTCGCTGTATGCGACGCTCGATGCGCTTTCTGTCGCCCTTGCAGACTTCAAGCGCGATTGGGATGTGGTGGAGGCCGTGTTCGCCTTCCGCTATCATGGTGCATTGCTCGCGTTTGTCTCGTACGCGCAGCCTCCTGCGGGCGTTCGCACCCGATCGGAGACCGATCTGGTGGTGCGTCTGCTGGGCATCGGGCCGGTGTCGCTTGGCGTGGGCGAAGAGGCACCGCTTTCCGACGGAGATATGAGTGCGCGCGAAGCCCTTGCTGCGCTCAAGACGGCTCAGATCGAGAACGAGGAGAGAGTGAGCTGGGCCGATCTGCACCACGATGCTTTCCGTGCCTCAGCGACCGAAGGCCGCCTGTTCTGGCGCACGGCGGCGCTCCATCGTGCTTTGTTGGAAGAGCACGATGACGCGCACGGTACCGAGCTCGTTGTAACATGCGAGGCGTTGGCGCGCGCCTACGGCGATGTACGTTTGGCGGGCGAGATGCTCCATCAGCATCCGAACACGCTGCGCTATCGCCTGCGTAAAGCGAAGGATGTGCTGGGGATGTCCGATTCTCCCGATCGCGAGTTTGCCTTTCTGCTGGGGCTCGTGTACCTCGATCACACGAATCCACTGCTGTAGTCTTGGGCGGCACCCTTAATCCCTTGCGGGGGTGGTTTGAGCCGCACTACCTCCGGTTCTTCTGGCAAACCAACCTCCGACCTGCGTTTTCTCTTGGGTTCATGGTCTCATCTGGCTCCCGGCTTGTCCAAACGGCCAAAACAGGTGCGCGAAGTTCTCCGATCGTCCAAAAGCCCTGTCCTTTCCGGTGCGTAAGCTAGGGTTGCCGAAAAGGATAGAACCGCGAGAAGGAGAACTGCCATGTTTGGAAATCTGAGCGATCAAGCAACGTCCGCCCTGTTGTCGCTGGAGTCTGGCGACCTGTCCTACTGCCTGAAACTGGCAAAACGCTTCGAGCACCTGGGTATCGAACCGGCACAGGCCAGTACTGCCCTGTGCACCCTTATGGAAAGCGAATCGCTCGAAACGATCTACCAAGCCGGCTAACATGCGCGGTGCCGCTGGTCGCCGAGCGCGGCACAGCATGCGTCGCAGCCGGTATTCGCCACGGTTGCGACAACCCTGAAAGCCCGAAGAACCTCAGAGCCTTCGGGCTTTTCATTTCGCTTTCCCCGTGAAAAACCGCCTGCTCGCGGGCATTTCGACGGCGAGGCATCGGGTTGTTTGGTATAGTGAACAGCCAAACTGTGTTCACTGCGCACGAGGAAGAACGCCATGTCGTTAATCGTAGCAAAATTCGGGGGTACGTCCGTCGCTTCGCCTGAGCGCATCCAGATGGTTGCGAAGAAGCTTATTGCGAAGAAACAGGCTGGTCACGACGTTGTCGCCGTGGTGTCTGCCATGGGCAAGACCACCGACGAGTTGGTGGGGCTGGCACGTGCCGTAAACCATAATCCGCCCGCGCGCGAGATGGATCGTCTGCTTTCCACCGGCGAGCAAGTATCCATGACGCTTTTGGCTATGGCTATTGAGGCGCGCGGATACCAGGCTATGAGCTTCACCGGCCGCCAAGCGGGCATCGAGACGGACGGTATGCATGCCACGGCCAAGATCGTGAAAGTGCACAACGAGCGCATCATGGAAGCGCTTTCGCGCGGCTTCATCCCGGTGGTGGCGGGCTTTCAGGGCATCGATCCCAACGACGACATCACCACGCTTGGTCGTGGTGGGTCCGATACGACGGCGGTGGCGGTCGCCTGGGGCATCTGCGCCGACGTGTGCGAGATATACTCCGACGTGGACGGCGTGTACACGGCCGATCCGCGCGTGTGCCCGCGCGCCAAGAAACTCGATGCCATCTCTTACGACGACATGCTGGAGTTGTCCGGTTCCGGCGCGGGCGTGCTGCAGATGCGCGCCGTCGAGTTCGCGCGCAAGTACGAAGTAGTCATCCATTCCCGCTCGGCGTTCTCCGATGCCGACGGTACCTACATCAAGGAGGAAATCGACATGGAAGAAGCCGTCATTACCGGCATCGCCCACGACACGTCCGAGGTGAAGGTCACCATTCGCGGCGTACCTGATATGACCGGCGTGGCGGCGAAAGTGTTCAGTGCGCTGGCAGGCAACAACGTGCGCGTGGACATGATCATCCAGAATATCTCCGAGGACGGCTTTACCGACATCAGCTTCACCTGCGCCGGTGCCGACCTGTCCTGTGCGCGCGAGACGGTCGAGCGCATCCTGCCCGACATCAAGGCGCGCGAGTTCGATGCGGACGAGGATATCGCGAAGGTGAGCTTGGTGGGCACGGGCATGAAGTCGTCGCCCGGCGTGGCGGCCCGCGCGTTTACGGCGCTCGGCGAGAACGAGATCAACATCCTGGCTATATCCACGTCGCCCATCCGCCTGTCGGTCGTGGTGGACGTGGCCCAGGCTGCGGCTGCGGTGCGCTGCCTGCATACGGCGTTCGGCTTGGACTCGGACAGCGTGTTTGAGGAGACGCAGCTCTCTGCCGAGGAGATTGCTGCGAAGATGAACAAGGGAAGATAGGGATCGACATGGCGTGGACAAAAGCAATGCCGGCGAATCCGGTGGTGGCGGTTGCAGGTGCGACGGGTGCCGTGGGCACCGAGTTTTTGCAGGTGCTGCATGACGTAGATTTCCCGGCGGCCGAGGTGCGGGCGCTGGCGTCGGCACGTTCGGCGGGCAAGAAGCTGCCCTTTGCCGGATGCGGCCAGGTGCCGGCCGGCGAGCTGACGGTTCAGGAGATGACTCCCGAGGCGTTCGAGGGCGTGGATATCGCCCTGTTCTCGTGCGGCGCGGAGTTCTCGAAGGAGATGCGCGAGGCCGTGGTCGCGGCAGGTGCCGTCATGATCGACAACTCGAGCGCGTTTCGCATGGACGAAGGCGTGCCGCTGGTGGTGCCGGAGGTGAACCCCGGCGACGTGGCTTGGCATAACGGTGTCATTGCGAACCCGAACTGCTCGACCATCCAGATGGTCGTGGCGTTGAAGCCGCTCTACGACCTGTCGCCCATCAAGCGTGTGGTGGTGTCCACTTACCAGGCTGCCAGCGGGGGCGGCGCGCCCGCGATGGCCGAGCTGTACGACCAGACCAAAGACTTCCTGAACGGCGACGAGCTTACGGTCGAGGTGTTCCAGCACCGCATCGCCTTCAACTGCATCCCGCACATCGACAAGTTCATGGACGACGCTTCCACGAAAGAGGAGTGGAAGATGGTCGTCGAGACGAAGAAGATCATGGGCGACGAGGGCATTAAAGTCGCCGCCACCTGCGTGCGCGTACCGGTGCTGCGCTGCCATGCCGAAGCCGTGTACGTGGAGTTCGAGGGCGACGTGAGCGTCGAGGCGGCGCGTGGCGCCTACGCTGCCGCGCCGGGCGTCGTGCTCATGGACGATTGCGACAACTGCGAGTATCCCATGCCCGGTTTGCTGGCCGGAACCGATGAGACGTACGTCGGTCGCCTGCGTCGCGATGACACGGTCGATCACGGCCTGGCCTTCTGGGTGGTAGCCGACCAGATCCGCAAGGGTGCCGCCCTGAATGCGGTTCAGATCGCAGAGCTGTTGATCCCCTAAAGCTTTTGGCAGCTTGCGCCCACGCTCGATTGACGGCCTTCCGAATGGTTCGGGAAGGCCGTTTCTTTTTGTCGCAGATATCCCTGCTGGCCGGAGCGGGGGTGGTTGTGCTGCATGGTAAAATACAGAGTGAACCACTAGAACAAAGGGATAAGGGGGCGCAAGGGTGAGCAAAGTCCAAGAAGGTCAGGGACTTGGCAGTTGGGCATCTCTTCTTGCGACCTACAAGCCGCGCTGGTCGTTTTCTTTTCTGGGGACGGGCTTTGTGCTGGTGTGGATACAGTGCATCCTCTATGCACGCTATATCTGGGTTGACTCTGGACTGACTACGGTTGCCATCAATTTCTCCCGCTGTGCCTGCATCGTGGTGCTGGGGGCTGTTGCGCTGCACAAGGTTTTTTCTTCACGCACCGAGACGATGCTCGGATGGGCGTCGGTTGCCCTTATGACCTTGGGAAGCCTGCTGTTCTTCGTACAGGCTCTGTCGCCGTGGCTTCCTTTTACTACGGTTGCAGCGATATGCTCGGGCGTTGGTCTGGCCTGGAGCGGTGGCATGTGGATGAAAGTGTACGAACGGCTTGATATTCGGGAGGCGTTGCTGCACACGTTCTCTTCGCTCTCGCTCTCGACGCTTATCGGCGTGTTCATTGCATTCGTGTCTGAGTACATTGCCTTTTTTATCAGCATGTTATTGCCCATGATGACGTTCGTCATGTACAAGCGGGCCACGAAAGTGCTTGACGGCCGGCAAAGCGCGGGCATCGCTCTGCCCCCGCCTCGCGACGACATCTATGCCGAAGAGCCGCGACGTACTTCGGTGAGACTCGCGATAGGCATTGCCCTGTTCAGTTTCGTGATGGGCGCTTCACGCGGTTTCCCTTTCGGAACGTCTATCGAACTGGTTCCCGTGTCTCAGCTGGTGCAGCATTTGGGCGTAGCGGCTATCGGGCTGGGCATTATCTGGTGGACGTTGGTTCGAGGTCGGCGTTTCCGCTTCTCGGCGCTTTGGCAGGCGCAGCTCGCGGCGCTGGCGGTAGGGGTGATGCTGTTGTCGACCCTCGATCCGCTTGCCGGACAGATCGGTGCGACGCTCATCGCCATCACGAACTTGTTCCAGGTTGCGTTCCTGTGGTTCGTTTCCTACGATGTGGCACGGCACCGCGCCTTGCCCTCGTACGTGGTGCTTGGGTTCTTTTGGATATTCCACCTGTTCTTCCGCGAGAGCGGACGCTTGGTCATGTGGTGGATCGGGAGCTCGGGCGGTATCGAGATGATGCTGGTCATAGCGGTGATGATCTGCCTGATAGCGGTGAGCGTGGGGTTTCTGCTTACTGATGCACTGCCGGGTAAGAGGCCTCTTTTTGCCGAGTTGTGCCAGTGCGCCAAGGCGGCTGCGCTTGATGCGTGCGAGCAGGAGGTTGCTCCGGGCGAGCACGTCGAGAACGCTTCGCATCGGCAGGAGTCGTTGCACGAGCGCTTCGGGTTGACGCAGCGCGAGACCGAGGTGGCGTTGCTGTTGGCGGAAGGCCGCAGCTCCACCTATATCGCCGGGGAGCTGTACCTGTCCGACAATACCGTGCGCAGTTACGTGAAGAACATCTATCAGAAGCTCGGCGTGCATTCCAAGCAAGATCTCATCGACTTCGTGAAGGAGCTGTAGGGCCACCGCGGCCTGCTTCTCTGTTGTGCCACGCCACGGGCATCGTCCTGCTGGGGCAACCTTGCTGGCATCCCCTGTTTTCGTGCAAGGGGAATGCGTCACTGACGGCGGTAGGGCGGTGGAGGACGCTTGATGCGTTGCACGCCTCCCGTTCTGCATGCAAGCGGGCCCAGCTGAATCCAGCCGGGCCCGCTTGAGGAGGGGGAAGGTGTGAGAGGGAAGAGCCTTTCACAAATTGCTTAACGAAAGGCTCTTCCTACTCGATCGGTTGTCGTGGCTCCCTATGCGTCGGCGAGCGCGCTGCGGGCGGAAATGCGGCCGAAGATGAGGCACTCGGCCACGTTACCGCCACCCTGGTACACGCCGCACCAGATGGAGCCGAACTCGCCGGCCGAGTACAGGCCCGGCATAGGCTGTCCATCGGGGTCGAGGATCTGGCCCTGGGCGTTGCGTACGGGGCCGCCGTCGGTGTTCAGGAACGCCGGGATGGCGATTTGCGCGTAAAACGGCGGAGTGGACACCGGTTGCAGCGTGTTTGCGGGACGGTGGAAGTACACGTCCTTGCCGTTGGTGCAGCATTCGTTCCACTGCGCGACGGTGGTGACCAGCTCGTCTACCGGCACGTTCATGGCAGCTGCCAATTCCTCGATGGTGTTTGCGGTGACCACGAGCTTGTCGCCCACCGGGTCCGAGGTGGTGGTGGCGGGGATGGCGCCGGCCTCCAGGCCGGGCTGGTCGAACACGAACCAGGAGGTTGCCGGCTGGGTGATGTGCGGCCAGGCGCCGCCTACGTTCATGTGGCCATGGCGCGATCCTACGGCCAGCGACAAATCGTCCTGATAGGCTATCTTGGACTTGTTGGAATAGCTGTCCCAATCCATGTACCAGCGACGGCCGTTCACTCCCACGGTTATGCCGTATTGCTTAGGAGAGGGAGAGATGATCTGGTTGTTGGTGAACTTCGTATTCTTCAGGTCGCGGCCCGACATCCAGAATCCAGCCACATGCTCCATGTGCCAGAAGTCGGTGCCCACCTTCATGCATGCCTTGTGGCCGTCGCCGGTGTTGGAGTTGCCGGCGGCGGGACGCGCGGCGCCCATGCCCGCATAGTTCTCCATCATGGTGGGGTTGCTCTCGAAGCCGCCCGTGCACATGATCACACCGCGCTTCGCGCGCACGGCCTTGCCGTCGATGACGGCGCCGACGATACGCCCGCTTGCCGGGTCCTTCACCAGCTCTTCGAGTGGGGCTTTCGTGCGGTAGGTGATGGTGTCGCTGTTCTCGTTGATCTTGCTCTCCAGCAGCACAGCAATGTGCTTGGGACCTTTGATCTCCTTCTCCTTGGCAGCGCCGACCGTGAACTTGCCCAGCGAATAGCAGTGCTTGAACTCAGGATACTCCGGTGCCGTTTTCAGCGGGTCGTCTACCGTTGTGGGCTCGTTGATGCCTGCCTCGTCCTTCGGAGCGCCCAGCGTGTCGAAGATCCACCCGAAGTTCTCGGTCGCACCCTTGGCGTAGGCTTCCAGCACGTCGTCGGGGGTGGTGGCGTGCTCGCCTGCCATCTCCTTCATGTAGTTGGCGAAGGCTTCCTCGTCGGTGGCGTACACTACGGTGCCCTTGGCGAACGGCGTGTTGCCGTCGGGCTTGTCGGCCTTTTCGGCCAAAAGACAGGTGGCCCCGTTGCCTTCGAGCGCTACCGTGATGGCCGCGGCCATGCCGGCGGCACCCGCGCCCGCTACGACGACGTCGTATTCCTCGTCCCACTTTATATCCAGCGTGCCGCCCGTTGTCGAAACCTTGGTGCTGCCCTCTTTGTCGCCGGCCCCTTTTGGCGCGCAGCCGACGATGCCGAGCCCGGCGGCACCCACTATTGCGGTTCCGGCTGCCTTCAAAAACGTGCGACGGCTTTGCTGTAGAGCGGGGTGCGAACTGCTCTCGTCCATGCGATTCCCTCCTCGATCGTGTTGGAATGACAAGCGCTACCTTAGGTTTTTGCGGCATGAGAGGGTACACCCCAACTGCGGGTATTGCCTGATGGAAGTGCAAACCCCCGCATTTTGTGGGGTCGGGGGAGGGGGTGTTGAGCGCCAGACGGACCACTCCTGCCTTGATGTAGGCAGGCTGTTGCTGCGCTTTGTTTTCTTTGTTTTGGTTGTACGGTATCGTTGAGCCAGAGCGCGAGAAAAGGGCCGGTGGGCACCATTGCCGAGGTGATCGCAGGTTCGCTTTGCGAGAGGACCTTACCGGTTCGGCTACTTCCGCAGCATGCGGTAGCCGATGCCTACGTGGGTTTGTATGTAGTCGGGATGCGCCGGATCGGGCTCGATCTTTTTGCGCAGGGTTGCCATGAACACGCGCAGGGAAGGCAGGTCGCTGGCGAGCGCGTTCCCCCAGACTTCCTTCAAGATGGCGTTGTGCGTGAGCACTTTGCCCGTATTGCGGGCCAAAAGGGCCAGCAGCTTGTACTCGATGGGCGTGAGGTGCACTTCTTCATCGTTCAGGGTGACGGTGCGGGCTGCGAAGTCCACGCGCAGGCTGCCATTTTCGTAGACAGGGCCGTCGGCGTCTGCTGCGCCTTCGGCTGCAAGACGGCGCGTTGCCACGCGCAGGCGTGCCAGCAGCTCTTCGACGGAGAAGGGCTTGGTGAGGTAGTCGTCGGCTCCCGCATCGAGTGCGGCCACCTTGTCGGCATCGTCGGTGCGGGCCGATACCACGATGATGGGCGTGCGCGACCAGGTACGTATCTCGCGGATAAGGTCGATGCCGTCGGCATCGGGAAGACCGAGATCCAAGATGATCACGTCGGGGTTCTTCGTAGTGGCCTCCAGCAGGGCGGCGGTGCCGGTCGAAGCTTCGAGCCCGCGGTAACCTTGAACCTTGAGGGTGGTTGCTATCAGGCTTTTTACGGCGGTATCATCCTCCACGATAAGGATGGTGTATGCTCCGTGCTCATCGATTGCGGTCATGCGCCTTCTCCTTTGCCGGGGGCTTGGCCGGACGGCGTTGTCGCTGTCAGTCCGGTGGTCGGGGCCATCGCCCACGAGCTGTCGTCGGTCTCGTCCGGTGTGGTGTTCATCTCGTATTCTACCGCAGGAAGCGTGAGCGTGATCACGGTGCCGGGGCGCTCGGGGTTGGCGCGCTTGCGCGGAGGAAGGGCATCGACGGCAATCGTTCCTCCGTGGATTTCGACGATAGACTTGCAGAGTGCCAGTCCTAGCCCCAGGCCTCGTCGTGCATCGCCCCCGACGTTCTTGCCTTGGTAGAACATCGTGAATATGTCGGGGCGTTCGGCCGGGGCTATGCCGGGGCCGTCGTCCGAAACCGCTATGGACACAAAGTTTGACCCCCGATGATGTGCTGACACCTCGATGTGTGAGCCTGCGGGCGTATAGGTGACCGCATTGTTCACTAGGTTGATGATGACCTGCATGATAAGCCGCCCGTCCGCCTGCATCATAAGCAGTGGATCGTCTACGCGCACCGAGATGAGGTGCTCGGCGGCTTTACGGTTCAGGTGCCGCAGGGCTTCGCGCACGACGTCTTCCACCAGTTCGGGCTCGGTCTTGAGAGACAGGGTGCCGTTGTCCAGGCGCGTCACCACCAGCAGGTTCTCGACCAGGTTCACGAGCCAGAGCGCATCCTCGTGGATGTCGGTGTAGATGGCGCGCTTCTTCTCGTCGGAAAGCACGTCGGCACTGGACAGTAGGATGGATGCATCTCCCGATATGCTGGTCAGCGGCGTGCGCAGGTCGTGAGAGATGCTGCGTAGCAAGTTTGCCCGCAGGCTTTCCTGCTCGGCTTTCAGGCGGCTGCGATGCGCGTTTTCCGAGGCGCGCTCGCGCTCCACCGCCTGCCCGCACTCGTCGAGCATGACCAAGAGAAGGCTCTTTTCGAATGCATCCAGCCCGTCGGTTCCGGACAAGACGATGCCGGCTACGCCTACGGCGGTTTCCTTGCCGCGAATGGGCAGGTAGAGGCAACGTGCGTTCATGAGCGTGTCGGTGCCGGTGCCGGCGCGCTTGTTGTTGCCCGCTACCCAGGCGGCCACGGCTGCTTCGTCTTCCCGCACCAAGTCGGTCATGGACACGTTCTCGTCGGGATTGTTCGACGAGAACAGGCTGGGATCGCTGAGCGTTCCGTGGGGGGTTACCTGGTAGATTACCACGGTCGTGCGCAGCAGCTTGATGATCTGCTCGGCGGTGGTGGACAGGATATTCGCCACGCCGCTGGCCTCCTGCAGGCGGTGCTCGGTTTCGAGCAGCACCTCGGTGCGGTATGCCTTGCGGGCGTTCTTCTCGGCTTCGCGTCGGGTACGGATGGTCAGCGACGACACGATCATCGAGGTAGCGAACAGGAACACGAAGAGAAACGGGTAGTTCAAGCCGTAGGCCGAAAGCGTGAAGCGCGGCGTGGTGAAGAAAAAGTTGAACAGAAGCACTGCCGACGGCGACACGATAAGGCTGTAGAAGAAGCTGTCTGCTTTCAAGGCGCCGAGCAAGACGGCTACCAGATAGATGGCCAGAATGGTACTGCCGGCGAGGCCGCCCTCGTGGAACAGCAATCCGAGTACCGTCGCGGCGAACAGGGCGAGGCTTGCGGCGATAAAGTCGGTGCCGGTGGGTTTGAACCGTTCGGCTAGCTTTGGCCCCGAGACGGCACGCTTTTTATGGCGATCGGCGATGACGACGACATCGGTGGTGCACGAGAGGCTTACCAAGCGGTCCGCGATGGTGCGCCAGGCGGGCAAGAACGGCAGGAGTGGCCGTGCATATTCCGACGAACCTACGACGATCTTGGAGATAGTGCCGGACAGGGCGTACTGCGCAATCTGTACGGCGGCATCGTCTCCGGGTACGGTGACGATGTGCGCTCCCAATTCTTCGGCCAGGTCGACATTCGAGTGCAGGGCATTTTGATTCTGGTCGGAAAGCTTGTGCGTGTCGGTGGGCTCCACGACCAATGCCGTAAGCGTGCCTCGGTAGGCGGCGGCAAGGCGTGCGGCGGCGCGAATGACCGAGACATTGCCAAGCGAAGGGCTTACCAAAACCAGTACGTCGTCGCGCGCATCGGCAGTCGATCGGCCGAATCCGCGCTCGAGGTTGCGGTTCAGGCGGTCGGCCGTGCGCCGCAGCGCCAGTTCGCGCAGGTACGCAAGGTTCTTCTTCGAGAAAAAGTTCGCCAGTGCCGTTTTGGCGCGTTCGCTCCGGTATATCTTGCCGCCTTCCAGGCGGTCGATGAGGTCGTCGGGATCAAGGTCGATAATCTCGACCGAGTCGGCGTAATCGAAGATGCGGTCGGGGATGCGCTCCTGTACTACGATCTCGGTGGTGGAAGACACCTTGTCGTTCAGGCTTTCCAGGTGTTGAACGTTGACCGTGGTGTACACATCGATGCCAGCGTGCAGCAGCTCTTCCACGTCAAGGTAGCGTTTGGCATGCCGACTGCCGGAGGCGTTGGTGTGGGCCAGCTCGTCCACGAGGATCAGGTCGGGTTTGCGCTCGAGTGCCGCATCCACGTCGAATTCCTTGAGGACCATGCCTTTGTAGGATATCTCGCGTGGTGGCAGCACCTCGAGCCCTTCGAGCCAGGCAAGGGTGTCGGGGCGGGTGTGCGGCTCTATGTAGCCGACCACCACGTCGCGTTTGTGCTCATGTGCGACGTGCGCCGCCTCGAGCATCGAATACGTCTTTCCGACGCCGGCTGCATAACCGAAGAATACCTTAAGCCGTCCGCGCCGCTTGCCGGACGTGCCTGCTTGCTCTTCGGCGGTGATCGCACGAAGCAGGTCGTCGGGGTCGGGACGGCAAGGTTCTTGCGTGGGTGTCGAGGTAAATTCCATTACGTCGCCATGATACGGCATTGGACGCGAGCATTGCATTAAGGTCGCGCGTCTGACGTAAAGATTGCATTAAGGCAGAGGGGCCGGTAGTTTTGAGTATACTGGAGCCTATGAAGAAAACGAGACTGGATACACTCCTGGTGGAGCAGGGCTATTTCCCCGATGCGGGTGCGGCATTGCGTGCGGTGTTGGCGCATGAGGTGAAGGTCGACGATGTGTACGCGACGAGCGCCGCCCTGAAGGTGGCGCCCGATGCGGAGGTCGTGGTGAAGGGACGCAAGCGGTTCGTTTCGCGTGGCGGCCACAAGCTGCAAGGGGCGCTCGACGCGTTCGGACAGAGCGTGCAGGGGCTGCGGTGCATCGACATCGGGTCGTCTACCGGTGGCTTCACCGACTGCTTGTTGCAGGCGGGTGCTGCGCGTGTGGCGTGCGTGGACGTGAACTACGGGCAGCTGGCCTGGTCGTTGCGGCAAGACGAGCGGGTGAGCGTGTTCGAGCGCACAAACATCAAGTTGGCCGACCCCCTGGGGCTGGGTGCTCCGTTCGCTATCTTGGTGGCCGACCTCAGTTTTATCGGCCTTGCTGCGCTTGCGCCGGTGTTCGCGCGGCTCTCTGAAGCTGGCTCGGTGTTTATCGGGTTGGTGAAGCCGCAGTTCGAATCGCGCGCCGACGAGACGGACGGTGGCGTTGTGCGCGACGAGGCCGTGCGGCAGCGTACGGTGGACGAAGTGCGCGCGGCACTTGATGCCGAAGGCTTCGAGGTGACAGGCGTAGTCGAGTCTTCTATCAAAGGCCCCGAGGGCAATGTGGAGTACTTGGTGCGCGCGGTGTTTGCGGGTTAGGCTCAGATAAGCATTCGACTGCTTGAAAGAGAATCCTTGCCGTGCGGCGGTCTAGGGGAAACCTACCCATTGAAGAAAGAGGAAAGTGCAACATATCGGACTAGAAAGACTAGCCTGCCTGCGGTTTTGTCGGTATTTGCAGGTGGGCTAGTCTTTCCGGACAGCTTAGTTCTTCAGCGAGTTGATGGGGGCGGGGAAACGACCGCCGCGGTGGGCGAACACGGTACCTGCATATTGGTTGACCGGCATGACCGGGGCGTACCCCAAGAGGCCGCCGAAGTCCAGTCGGTCGCCCACCTTCTTGCCGATAGCAGGGATGAGGCGCACTGCGGTGGTTTTGGTGTTGATGAGGCCGATAGCGCATTCGTCGGCGATGATGCCGAAGATGGTCTCGACAGACGTGTCGCCGGGAACAGCGATCATATCCAACCCGACCGAGCATACGCAGGTCATGGCTTCCAGCTTCTCCAAGGTCAGCGCGCCCGACTCGGCAGCGCGGATCATGCCTGCGTCTTCGGACACGGGGATGAACGCGCCGGACAGACCGCCGACGGACGACGACGCCATGACGCCGCCCTTCTTCACGGCATCGTTGAGCATGGCGAGTGCGGCTGTGGTGCCGGGACCGCCGCATTGGCCTACGCCGATGGCTTCGAGGATCTCGGCCACGGAGTCGCCCTCTGCCGGTGTGGGTGCCAGCGACAGGTCGAGAATGCCCTGCTGCACGCCAAGGCGCTTGGATGCCTCGCGGGCCATGAGCTCGCCGGCGCGGGTGATTTTGAACGCGGTTGCCTTGATAGCTTCGGCAACGGACGTGATGTCGGCATCTTTGGGCAGGTCGGCTAGCACGGCGCGCACGACGCCGGGGCCAGACACGCCCACGTTGATGACGGCATCGGCTTCACCCGATCCGTGGAAGGCTCCGGCCATGAAAGGGTTGTCTTCCACGGCGTTGCAGAATACGACCAGCTTGCCGCAGCCGATGCACTCGCGATCTGCGGTGGCTTTTGCCGTTTCGATGACGATGCCTGCCATCTTCAGCACGGCATCCATGTTGATGCCCGCGCGCGTGGAGGCTACGTTCACCGACGACATGACGCGGTCGGTCGTGGACAGCGCATGCGGGATGGAGTTCATAAGTTTCAGGTCGGATGCAGACGCGCCCTTGTGCACCAGCGCCCCGAAGCCGCCCACGAAGTCCACGCCCACTTCCTTGCCTGCATTGTCCATGGCTACGGCGATGGGGGTGAGGTCCTGCGCGTTGGTGGCTGCGCATATCTCGGCGATGGGCGTGACGGACAGGCGCTTGTTGACGATAGGAATGCCGTACTCGCGCTCAAGCTGTTCTGCCATGGGCACCAGATGCTCGGCAGCAGAAGTCAGGCGGTCGTAGACCTTGCGCGCCATGACGTCGATGTCGGTGTCGGTGCAGGCTCGCAGGTTCAGTCCCAGCGTTATCGTGCGGATGTCGAGGTGCTGCTTGCTCACCATCGCCAGCGTTTCGGCGATTTCGGCAGGGGTGATCTGCATGGTTCCCGTCTTTCTCTCGTAGGTCCCGCGTGTAGAGGTAATCGTGTCAGCATAGCAAATAACCAGGCAACTGTTACAGCGGCCTGGTTATTTCCGGCGTTTCTTCTCATGGGCGAAGAAACGCCGGAAATAAAGGACCCCTGTTGCCAGGTACAGGGCAACAGGGGCGGGGAGGGGCGAAAAGTTTCCTTAACGATAGTTTCGGTTGCTAGGCGTTCTTTGTCGCGTTCTGGGCGGCGATGCGGCCCATGGTCATGGCGCACAGAACGGTGGCTCCGGCTGCGCAGTTCCAGTCGGCTGCTACGCCAGCCACATACAGGCCGGGAATAGCCTCGGCGGCCGCTTCACCACTGGAGACTGCGGGCATTCTGAGTGCTTGACCTTGTGCGTTCGTCTTAATGCCGCCGGTTACGACGGAGGTGCTTACCATGATGGCGGAGGCGTAGAAAGGTCCCGTTGTCAGGGGAATGAGGGACTCGGCGGGACGTCCGAAGTCGTCATCGCGCCCTGCTGCGCAGAAGGCGTTGTAGCGCTCCACCGTAGCTTTCACCTTGGCTCCGTCCAGACCCACCTGGGCGGCAGCATCTTCTGCCGTATCGGCTTTTACCCAGTTCAAAGGACGCTTTGCCAGCACAGCTTCAAGTTCGGGCGTGGTCGGCAGCAGCACGACGGCAGGGCGGCCCTGCTCGTTGTGCTTGCGGAGGATGGCACGATGGCCCAAGGGGCTTTCATAGGGTGTTTCCTCGTTGAAGAAGCGTTCGCCGTTGGCGTCCAGCCAAAGTCCATGCAGGTGTTCGGAATAGTTGAGGTTGACGATAGACTTTGTGTCCAAGCCAGCAAGCGAACTCATTAGCGGCAAGGCGGCCGCACGGGTAGCAAGCGCACCGACGCTGGTGGCGAGGGCAAGGCCGTCGCCCGTTGCTCCGGGGTTCGATCCGGGCAGGATGTTGGCGCATTCGGGGTTCATGGCTGCCAGCATGGTTTTACTGCCGGAGTGGCCACCGGTAGCCAGAATTACGCCTTTGTTTGCCTTGATGCGAAGGGTGTCTTTCTTTTGGGAAGCCTCAAGGCCGATGACGCGACCCTCGGCATCAGTCAGCAGCTTGGACGCCCGTGTTTCCATAAGCGTCTTCACGCCCGCCTTCTCTGCCGCTGCGCCGAGCGACTTGATCATGGCGGCACCAAGGCCTTCTACCTGGTGAATGACGGGAAGCTCTGTATAGCCGAAGCGCGGTCCGACTTCCTTGGCGAACGGAGTGCCCAAGTCTTGGAGCCAGTCGATGGTCTCGCCGCTCTTGTCGGCTTGGACGCGTGCGATCTCCGCATCTTTCGGGCCGTACCATTCGGGATGCGCCATGAACCACTCGTATACCTGGTCGGCCGTGACGCTAATGCCCTGCTCTTTGGCCAAGCGGGTTCCCCAGCCACCGAGAATGCCGTCGCAGAGCGCGGAGTCGCCCCCTACGGCACTGGACTTCTCCAGCAAAAGCACGCTTGCGCCGGCGTTGGCAGCTTCGACAGCCGCAGCGTAGCCGCCGCCTCCTGTGCCCACAACGACGATGTCGGCCTCTTCTTGCCAGCTTCCGTCGGATGAGGTCGCAGCTTTATCGCCTGCTGCGGGCTTGCTGCATCCCCCTAGGAAAGAGGCTGCAGCGAGCCCCATGGTGCCCGCCATTGCGGCTCCGACGAAATTCCTTCGGGTGATCTTCTCCTTGTTTGCTGCCATGTTCCCACTCCCCTTCAGTCGATGTACGTGCCGAAACAGCGGCATACCACGAACCATACAAGCCTCCTTGATTAAGTGTCAATATCGCAAAAATTAATAGTTAAACTACGAAGAAAGCCTTGGCGACGGGGAAGGTAATACGAAAGAAATACCAGGTTAAATAATTGTTTTTCCACTGAGAAACGCTCTGCTCGGTTTGAGTCTTGCCAAAGATGGGAAACTATTAAAAAATGATATAGTGCAAATGAACGGGATCAGCTGACGATGGCCTTGGGGGAAGGAGTCGGAGTATGTCGGATGAGATGGTGCGCAACTTCATCGGATTGTTGAAGGACCCCGCTTTTGCAGCCCTGTGCAAGCAGGCGAACGAGAGCCCGCTTTCGTGGAGTGCTTTCAAGAAGATGCCTATGCCACCGGGCCTTTCGGCCGAGCAGGCGTGGCGGGTGCTCAATGCAATTCGCCGCCAAACAGCCGTTTTGCTGCCGTTTTTCGGTACCTCGGGGCGCCAGGGATGGTATTCGGCCACGCGATCTATCCAGGCATCGCTTGACGATATCAGCCGTCGCTGCCATGAGGGGTCGTGGCTCGATTTGGCCACTAAATCTCGGAACACCGTCTATTTCCTCATCGAGGCGCACGTCAACGACGCCGTGACCGGGCTTCGTGAAGACGGATTGAACCTGGGTTACGAGAAAGCGCGCGAGGTCTTGCGGGGCGAGCGCGGTCCGGAAGCCTCGGAAGAGGTGCTGCTACTCAATGGACATCGTGCCGTTTGGGAGCTCGAGCGCTATCGCGATGCGCCCTGCACGCCCGAGTTGATTTGGGATATTTACCGACAGGTTGCGAAGGGTGCGGGTGAGCAAACCTCGCTTTCCTCGAGGCAGGCCTCGGTGCTGTGGGGCAGCAATCGCTTCGATAGTACGGCATCGCTGCTGCTCATAGCACGCCTCGTCAACGGAGAGGGAGTAGACAGCGCCGAGCATCCGCTATTGCTCGCCATGGCTGTGCGGTTTCTGTTCATGAGTACTTTTCCGCTTCCGGCATGGAACGGCGTGGTGTCTTCCCTGATTATGAAATTGCTGTTCTTGAAGTCGCGCCTGCCGGTGCTCGCGTTCGTGCCGATTTTGGAAGCGTGTCGAGAGTGGGAGCAGGGCATCATCCGCCCGCCCGCGGTCGCGGCGAGCGTGAAGGGCTCGTCTATCCTCATCGACGACGAGATCGACTACACCGTCTACGTTACGGTGATGACGCAGCTGGCCCGGCTCAAGCTTGACGAAGTGGAGGGAGAGCTCAAGCGCGTCATCAAGAGGGACCAGGTATTTTCCCAGACGCTTCGAGATGACTTGGATATAAACCATCGCCAGCGCACGGTCCTCCAAATGTCGCTGAGCAACCCTGCGGCGGTGTTCAGGATCGAATCCCATCGAAAAACCCACCGGGTGGTCTATGCAACGGCACGTGCCGATCTGCTGGGGCTTGTCGGTATGGGTTTTCTGGAGTGCCGACGTGTCAAGCGAGCCTTCGAGTTTACGGTCGTGCCGGGGATTCGCCAAATGCTGGTCGGCCCTGCTGGTCTGCGTCCCTGAGTCCGACCCCGGCGTGCCCGCCCGCTCTTCGCGCCAAGAAGCTCGCGCATCTTGGCGGAGTTAAGCGCGCGCCGTGCTCACTTCGCCATACTGAAGGTTCTCGCGGGTCTTGTCGGGCAGTTCGATGACCAGCTGGAAGTCCTCGGTCAAATCGACCGCTCGCGCGCGGATGCGCTGTCCGCGGCGGGTGATCACGATGGGCTGGTCAAGCAGGAAACAGCGGTCGCGGTAGTCGCTGTAGAACGAGCGGCTATCCAGGTTCTCGTACAGGCCCCAAAACCGTGCGAGCACTTCGGCTGCCAGTTTGCTGCGCAAGGGGTCGGCGTTGACGGGGCAGAGGGCTCCTGCCACGTCTGCCATCTCCGAGGGGAAGCCGGCAGAGGGCGGCTTCACGTTTATGCCGATGCCCAGCACCGCGTATTCGAAGCGCCCTGACTCCACGCTCAAGGCTCCTTCGGTGAGGATGCCTACTACTTTCCGGCCGTCGCAGAAGATGTCGTTTATCCATTTGATGGCGGTTTTTCGCCCGGTTACCGCCTCGATGGCCTGCGCGCAGGCTACGGCTGCCGCCGCCGTAAGGCATGCGGAGGCGTTGGCTTGCAGCAGGGGGCGCAGCACGATGCTCAGGTAGATGCCGGTGGATGCCGGGGAGAAGAACGATTTGCCACGCCGCCCCTTGCCGGCAGTCTGTTCTTCTGCCACGACGACGGTGCCTTCGGGTGCGCCGAGGAGGGCGAGCTGCTGTGCTTCGGTGTTCGTTGAGGTCACGCGCTTGCGCAGTACGATGTCGAAGGGGTGGCCGGCGGGCAGGAACCTGCCGATGCTTACAGGCGACAGCAGGTCACTGTCTTGTGAGAGGCGATATCCCTTGTTCGTGGTGGCGGCGATGTCGTAGCCCTCTTCGCGCAGCGCATTCACGGCCTTCCAGACGGCATTGCGGCTGACGCCCAGCGCCGAGGCAAGCTTGACCCCGGACACATAATCGCCTTGGCTCTCCTCGAGCAAGCGCAGTGTTCGGCTCTTCGTCGTCATGGGGTCCTTTCGTGAGCGTGTGCCGGGCGGTCGAGCCGTTGGGCCTTTCCGGGCTGCTCCAAGAGCAGTTGATGTCCGGTTTGCCGTGTCGGTTCGCCGGTGCGTGTCGTTTTGGCAATTCTGGTGCGAGGGGGCTTATTTTGTCAACGATAAAGAAAAGAGAAGGTGACAATAAGGTGCAAGTTTTCGTAAAATCCATGTAAGGTCCTTCCCAATCGTTGTCTTTCTGCTTGTTTCCTCGTAAAATGACTGCTATTGAACAACGTGTTCATTTTTGATCGAGATGTCTATTTGGGCCGCAAGCGTGCGGCAGGCGAAGGGAACGCATGGCAACTGATGTTCTTGGCGGCGTTGCAACGGCGAAACAGCCCCTTGTGCAACCTCTTTCTGCCGTAGCGGATGACATGTCGGATGTTCCGGCTTCTGGGGTGCCCACTGCCTGTCCTGTCGCGTCTTTTTGCGAAGACCGCCGCATCGTGCGCTCCAAAAAGGCACTGCACGATGCCCTTATCGCCCTCATGGAAGAGCGCGGGTTCGACGCTATCACGGTGAACGACCTGTGTGCTCGCGCCGATCTGAACCGTGGTACGTTCTACAACCATTTCCGCGACAAAGAGAACCTGCTGGCCACGTTCGAGGACGAGGTCATGCATGATCTGGAGCATTTTCAGACGCAGCTGCAGGATATGACCGTGCGCAAACTTCTGGCGTACCGCACGCGCAAGAAGCCGCTGCCGTTTTTGGTGGAGCTGTTCGACTACCTGCGCGAGCAGGGCGCGTTTTTGCATGCGGTGCTGGGCCCGGGCGGCGATGTGCGGTTCGGCCCGCGCCTGCGCGACTCCATCTGCACGAACTTGATCCAGTCCATCTTACACGAGCGCTATCGCAGCGACTCTACGCCGTTTGTGGGCTACTACGTGGCGTTTTACGCGCAGGCGTATCTGGGGGTGATCTCGCGGTGGCTGGATACCGGCATGCACGAAAGCTCCGAAGAGATGGCCCTTATCGCCATGAAGCTGTTCTTCATCAAGCCGGGCGACACCATCAAGCTGTAACCAACCGGGCTCTGCCCGCAACTGATAGCAAGCGTACGAAGGAGAAGGTCATGGTGAACGAGCCCATGGATGAGAGCAAGAGCAGCACCCCCCAGGCGACGAACCCCTCGGCTGAGGCGTCGACGTGCGCATCGTGCGCACCGCGTGTTGTCTCGCTGCCGCAGGAGCAGGCCGCTTCGGCTGCTGTTGCTTCGGCAGTGCAGCACAAGGTACCGGAAACCCTGCATATCGGCATCGACGTGGGGTCTACTACGGTGAAGCTGGCTATCTTGGACGAGACTCGCAAGGTGAGGTTTTCGGTGTATCGCCGCCACCACGCAGACATACGGGCTACGATCGTGGAGGTGCTGGAGGAGGCCGCAGCCGATTTCGGCGGAGAGGCCATGACCATTGCCCTCACCGGCTCGGGCGGCTTGCTGCTGGCGCAGTGGCTGGGCATCGAGTTCGTGCAGGAGGTCATCGCCTCCAAGACGGCGGTTGAGGCGTTCATTCCCAAGACGGACGTGGCTATCGAGCTGGGTGGCGAAGATGCGAAGATCATCTACTTCGACCAGGGCATCGAGCAGCGCATGAACGGTACGTGCGCCGGCGGCACCGGCGCGTTCATCGACCAGATGGCCACCCTGTTGAACACTGACGCCGGCGGCTTGAACGAGCTGGCGGCGAACAGCCAGACCATCTATCCTATCGCCAGCCGTTGCGGCGTGTTCGCGAAGACCGACGTGCAGCCGTTGCTGAACGAAGGTGCGCGCAAGGAGGATATCGCTGCGTCCATCTTCCAGTCTGTGGTGACCCAGACCATCAGCGGCCTGGCGTGTGGTCGTCCTATTCGCGGTTACGTGGCGTTCTTGGGCGGTCCGTTGCAGTACCTCCCCGAGCTGCGCAAGCGCTTTTACGAGACGCTCGCCCTGGACGACGAGCACCGTATCGTGCCCGAAGACGCCCACCTGTTCGTAGCCAACGGCTGCGCTTTGGCGGGTGCGGCCAGCGAGACGTCGCGAACTGAGCTTTTGGACGACGTGTTGGACCGTCTGAAGAACCTAGGCGACATGCAGGGGTCCGAAGTCGTGCGCCTTCCCCCCTTGTTCGCCAGCAAAGACGAGCGCGACACCTTCACGCAACGCCATCAAGAGGAGCGTGTGCGCAGGGGCGATCTCATGGAATATACGGGTACGGCCTACTTGGGCATCGATGCCGGCTCCACCACCTTCAAGGCAGCGCTCATCGGCGAAGACGGTGCGCTCCTGTGGTCGCATTACGCCAGCAACAAGGGCGATGTGCTGGGCTGCGCAAAGGCGGCGTTGGCGAACCTGTACAACGAACTTCCCGTCGATGCCGACACCGGTGAGCCGCTGGTGCGCATCGGCCATGCCACGGTCACGGGCTACGGCGAGGGCCTGCTGCTGGAGGCTTTGCGCGTAGACTCCGGCGAGATCGAGACGGTGGCGCATCTGCGTGGCGCGCAGGAGATGCTGCCGGGCGTGGAGTTCATCCTGGACATCGGCGGGCAGGATATGAAGTGCCTGCGGGTGAAGGACGGCGTCATCGACCACATCATGCTGAACGAAGCATGCAGTTCCGGGTGCGGCAGCTTCATCGAGAGCTTCGCCTCGGGGCTGAACCTGGACGTGGCCGAGTTCGCGCAGACAGCCATCGAGGCCGAGCGTCCGGTGGATCTGGGCAGCCGTTGCACCGTGTTCATGAACAGCCGCGTGAAGCAGGCGCAGAAGGAAGGCGCCACCGTGGGCGATATCGCTGCGGGCCTGGCCATTTCCGTCATCAAGAACGCACTGTTCAAAGTTATCAAGATCCGCGACCCGCATGACGTGGGCACGAAGGTCATCGTGCAGGGTGGCACGTTCTTGAACGACGCCGTGTTGCGAGCCTTTGAGCAGCTATCCGAGGTCCAGGCCGTGCGCCCTGATATCGCGGGCAACATGGGCGCGTACGGCGCAGCCCTTCTGGCGCGCGATCACCACCGCTCCGCTCGGATGCGGGAAGCGAGCAGGGCCGAAGCGGCTGCTGCGTGGAGTTCCGATTTCGACACCGAGGATGCTGCTGGCGAGGTGCGCTCAACCCTGCTGTCCCTCGAGCAGATCGAGGCGTTGTCCCCCTCGCATAAAACCGTGCGCTGCAAGGGCTGCTCGAACAGCTGCCTTCTGACGGTGAACGACTTCGGCATAGACGAGAGCACCGGCAAGCACCGCCGCTTCACTACGGGAAACCGCTGCGAGAAGGGTGCCGGCACGCACCACGAGAGCATGGACGTGCCTAACCTGTACGAGTACAAATCCGAGCGCACGTTCGGCTACGAGCCCCTGTCTCCCCAGGACGCCCCGCGCGGCTCGGTGGGTATCCCGCGGGCGCTTAACCTGTACGAGAACTACCCGTTCTGGTTCACGTTCTTCACGCGTCTGGGCTTCCGTGTGGTGCTCAGCGATCCGTCCACGAAGAAGACTTACGAGGCGGGCATCGAGTCCATGCCGTCGGAGAGCGTGTGCTATCCGGCGAAACTGTCGCACGGGCATATCATGAACCTGCTGGACAAACATCCCGATTTTATCTGGATGCCCTGCTCGAAGTGGGAACGCCAGGAAGACGAAGGCGCGGGCAACCACTTCAACTGCCCCATCGTGGCAAGCTACCCTGAGGCCCTGCGTTTGAACATCGACGAGCTGCGCACGTCAGAGGTGCCCTTGCTCACGCCGTGGGTGCCCTACGATCAGAAGGAACATTTGAAGAAGCGCCTGTTCGTTGAGCTGGCGGAGCACCATCCCGAGTTCTTGGGCGCCGCCGCCCTCACGCAGGCCGAGGTCGACGCGGCGGTGGAGGCGGCCTGGGCCGAGGACGAGGCCTACAAGCGCGACATCCGCGCCAAGGGCGAGGAGACGCTTGCGTGGATGGAGGCTACCGGCACGCATGGCATCGTGCTGGCGGGCCGTCCGTACCACAGCGATCCCGAGATCAACCACGCCATCCCCGAGCTGCTGACCAGTTTCGGCCTTGCGGTGCTTACGGAGGACTCCATTGCGCATTTGGGGCAGCTGGAACGTCCCATTCGCCTGGTGGACCAGTGGATGTACCACACGCGCCTGTATGCTGCGGCCAAGGTGGCCACCGAGCGCTCCGACCTGGATCTTATCCAGTTGAACAGCTTCGGCTGCGGTTTGGATGCGCTTACAACCGACCAGGTGCAGGAGATATTGGAGCGCGCCGGCAAGGTGTACACCGTGCTGAAAATCGACGAGGTGTCGAACCTGGGCGCAGCGCGCATCCGCGTGCGCTCGCTGCTGGCGGCGCTCAAGGACCAGTCCGACGAGCAGGTCGAGGCCCGGCGCGTACTGCGCGGTTGCCCGGCTATGGAGTTCGATCCGGACCGGTTCATCTCCTCGCCTGATGCGGCGGTGGCGGGAAAAACCGGCCGCACGGAGGCCGCAATCGCCAAAAAACTGGCGGCAAGGAGCCTGAACGCTGCCGATGCTGCGGCTGAGGCGCCCGCCCCGCCTGAGACGTTTGCCGAGAAGTCCGCCCCCGAAGTGGCCGAGCGCTACAAGCACCGCAAGGGCGCTACCACGGAGTTCCCCCGTGCAGTGTTTACGCAGGAGATGAAGGATGCGGGCTATACCATCCTGTGCCCGCAGATGGCTCCCATCCATTTCGACCTGCTGGTGGAGATATTCCGCAAAAGCGGCTACAACTTCGAGCTGCTGCCGTCGGTGGATCATGGTGCGGTCGATGCGGGTCTGAAGTACGTGAACAACGACATCTGCTACCCGTCCATCCTGGTTACCGGCCAGATCATGGAAGCGGTCATGTCAGGCAAATACGATACGGACAAGCTGGCCGTCATTATTACGCAGACGGGCGGCGGCTGCCGTGCCACGAACTACATCTCGCTTATCCGCAAGGCATTGGCTGCGGTGGGCCTGGCTCACGTGCCGGTGATCGCGCTTTCGTTCAAGGATCTGGGCGAGAACCATCCCGGCTTCAAGGTGACGCCCGGCATGCTGCTGCAGGCGGCGTACGCTATCTTCTACGGCGACTTGCTTATGCAGACGCTGTACCGCACGCGCCCCTACGAGGTGACGCCGGGCAGTGCGAACCGCCTGTTCGACCACTGGATGAGCACGTGTCGCCGCCAGCTTCTGGAAGGCCTCTCGCGTCGCACGTTCAAGGACACCGTGCGCCGTATCGTGGAGGATTTCGACACGCTGCCGCTTGCGGGTGAAGGTGCGAAGCCGCGCGTGGGTGTCGTGGGTGAGATATTGGTGAAGTTCCATCCTACCGCGAACAACCAGGTGGTGGAGGTAATCGAGCACGAAGGCTGCGAGGCGGTGGTGCCGGGGATCACCGAGTTCTTCCTGTTCGGCATTGCCGGGGCCATCTTCCAGAAAGACCCGCTCGGACGTTCAAGGAAGAGCGCCTTCGGTGCGCGTGTCGGTATTGCGGCTTTGGAGAAACTGCGTGCCCCGATAACGAAGGCGCTTGCCTCCTCGAACCGCTTCGAGGTGCCGGCCGATATCTACGAGTTGTCCGGGTACGCTAGCGAGATACTCAGCTTGTGCAACTCGATGGGCGAAGGCTGGCTGCTCACGGCTGAGATGGTGGAATTGGTGCGCACCGGTGCGCCGAACGTGGTGTGCGCGCAGCCCTTTGCGTGCCTGCCGAACCACGTGGTGGGCAAGTCGGTCATCAAGGAGCTGCGCCGCCGTTATCCCGAGAGCAACATCGTGGCGGTGGACTACGACCCCGGTGCCTCCGAGGTGAACCAGCTGAACCGCATCAAGTTGATGATCAGCGTGGCCAAGGCGAACTTGACCGAGAAGGAAGCCGAGGCGAAAGCAGCCCGCGACAAGTTCGTCAAAGCAGGCGGCTTTACTGCGGTCCAAGAGTCGGCGGGGGAATTGCAGGTAGAAACCGAGAAGGTGTAGAGCAGGTTCCCTCGGTAGAGGTTGAGCGAAACGGCTGCAAGGACCCTCTAGCCAAGAGCGGCAGGAGGGTCCTTGTCGTGTGACGCCTCCTTGCGCTAGACGTTCTTTGTCGGTCCGCTCGACTTGGCAAGCCTGGAATTGAAGGGCGGAAAATACCCTTGCCGGTGTATGGCGCTTGATAGGTGCGTCGCGTAGTATGGATGCATGGAAAACTTTTTGGTGAACAATCGTCCGATGTCGCCCAAGGACTGGGGCATCGATGTGGCCCTCGCCGTGGCCGCGCTTCTTTTCGGCTGCGTGCAGCTCATGGTCACCTCGTCGTCGCTTGTAGTCCATGACCTGGCGCTGCGCCAATACTTGGGTACGGTGAACGTGGTGCCCGATGCCTCGGTGTTCGTGGCGTTGGCGCTTACCACGCTGCCGCTTGTGGCGCGCAGGAGGTTTCCTTGGCCGGTGTTCCTGTTTGTCATGGTGGTGTTTTTGGGACTGCAAAGCTCGTTTCGCGGACTTTCCCTTACGATGATCGGGCCCGCGGTGGCGCTCTATACCATTGCCAGCGAGCGGGGGCGCGTCGAGGCGCTGGTGGCCGCCGTTTTGGCGGTGGGCGGGCTGCTCTTTGTGGACATGTCGGCGCGTACGGCCAGCCTGATCTTCTTCACGCGCTTCCAGAACATCGCGTTTGCCGCTGCGGCGGCCTTGGCCGGCTACGCATATCGCACGCACCGCGCCTACGTGGTCGAAACCGAGCAGCGGGCCCTTGAGGCGGAGCGCGCCTGCGGGGAAGAGGCGGCACGTCGGGTGGAGGAGGCGCGCGTGCGCATTGCGCGCGAGGTGCACGATATCACGGCTCACTCGCTGTCGGCCGTGAGCATTCAGGCGGCTGCTGCTGAACGGCTGATCGACCGCGATCCCGAGGCGGCGAAGCAGGCTATTGCCACCGCACGCACGACGGCTAAGGATGCGCTTGAGGAGATACGCAGCATGATCGGCGTGCTCCGGTGTGACGACGTCGCCGAAACAGAGCCGACAGCTGGCACCGAGCGCATGGAGGACCTGGCGGTATATTTGCGGAATGCGGGCGTGGAGACGATTCTGGATAGGGGCGGCTACGACCGTTCCCGCGTGCCCGCCTATGTCGATGTGGCCCTGTACGGCATCGCGCGCGAGGCGGCCACGAATATCGTGCGTCATGCAGATGCGCGCACGGCGGTTATGCGCTTGACGCTCGATGGCAGCACGGCGCGGCTCGATATCGAGGATGACGGACGCGGTCGCGGCGATGCCGTCACGCCCGGCGGCCATGGCATCGCCGGCATGGCAGAGCGCGTGGGGCTGCTGGACGGCACGTTTTGGGCGGGCAATCGAGCTCAAGGCGGGTTCGCCGTGCGGGTGGGCCTGCCGCTGGGCGGGACGGGGGCATCTCATGTCTGAGCAGCTTATCGGCGGTAGTTTCCAGGATGACGCGTACCGTGCGGTGCAGGAGCGGCTGCGCGAGAGCAGCGCCCAGGCGGCGAGGCGTGCCGACGAACGGCGGCGCGACGACACGGTGTTGCGCGTAGTGGTTGCCGATGATCAGGATCTGGTGCGCAGCGGCTTTCGGCTTATCCTGTCGTCGTATCCTCGTCTGTTGGTGGTGGGGGAGGCGGGCGACGGGCGCCAGGCGGTCGAGCGTGTGCGCGAGACGCGACCCGATGTGGTGCTCATGGATATCCGTATGCCGGTGGAAAACGGCATCGAAGCCACCCGGGCGATCAGGGCCGATCCTCAGCTTGAGGGCACACATGTGCTCATCTTGACCACCTTCGACATCGACGAATACGTATATGATGCCCTGGCGGCCGGTGCCAGCGGGTTCATGCTGAAAGATGCCGAGCCCGACGACATTGCTGCCGCCATCGAAGTGGTGGCCAAGGGCGATGCGCTTATTCAGCCTTCGGTCATGCGCCGCCTGGTAGAGACGTTTGTGCGCACGCGCCCGGCAACGGGGCCCTCTGATGCTTCCGGCAGCGATTTTTTTGCCGTACTCACCGAGCGCGAGCGCGAAATACTGGTGTTGGTAGCCCGTGGGCTGTCCAATGATGAAATAGGGTCTGACCTGTTCATATCTCCCGCAACGGTCAAGACGCACCTTGCTCGCATCATGGCGAAACTCGATGCCCACGATCGTGCCCAGCTGGTTGTACGTGCCTACGAGGGCGGCTTGGTGAAGCCGGGCGAGCGGTGAATGTTGGAATTGTGACGATCCTCTGACGATTGGCGCAAACCTCAGTCTCCTACGCTCATATTTCCTCAATATCTCTTGCATTCGTCGGCAGGGCTGCTATGATAACGCAATGTTTAGCACTCGTTACCCAATGAGTGCTAGCAGTCACTAAGACGGAGTGGTTAAATAGAAACGTTCAACCAATTTCGGACAAGAGGCGGACGAAAGGAAGGCAAGGATATGAATTTGAAACCATTGGGTGACCGCGTCATCATCAAGCAGGACGAGGCTGAGTCGACGACGGCATCCGGTCTGTATCTGGCGACCGAAGCAAAGGAAAAGCCCCAGACGGGCACCGTGCTGGCCGTGGGTGCTGGCAAGCTGGACAAGGACGGCAACCTGCTGCCCATGCCCGTGAAAGAGGGCGACAAGGTCCTGTACGGCAAGTACGGCGGAACCGAGATCACGGTGGATGGCGAAGACGTCATGATCTTGCGTGCCGACGACTTGTACGCAGTGTTTGCATAAGGCAACCTGACGGCTTCCCGTGGCGGCCGCCTAGCCGTTCAGCCTTCTCGTCGCTTTCATGCACGGCGCGAAGGCCGCTTAGTTCAAGCTCCTCGGTGCTTCACGGCTATGCGACTCACCACGGAAACCCTGTTGTTTGAGTTGGTGCTCTACCTCCGGCGAAGCCGGAAAACCCACAAGCAGTAGGTATAAGATACGCAATCTGAAAGGAATAGCGAATCATGGCGAAAGAAATCAAATTTGAGGCCGATGCCCGCAGCGCCCTTGCTGCCGGTGTGCGTAAGCTGTCCGACGCAGTAAAGGTGACGCTTGGTCCTAAGGGCCGCTACGTGGCACTGGAGAAGTCCTATGGTGCCCCCACCATCACCAACGACGGCGTGACCGTTGCCAAGGAAGTCGAGCTGGAAGACCCCATCGAGAACATGGGCGCCCAGCTGGTGCGCGAAGTTGCCGTTAAGACCAACGACGTAGCCGGCGACGGCACGACGACCGCCACGCTGCTGGCCGATGTCATCGTGTCCGAGGGCCTGCGCAACGTAACCGCCGGTGCCGATGCCCTGGGCATCCGCCGCGGTATCCAGAAGGCCACCGACGCCGTTGTGGAGGCCATCAAGGCCGACGCTACCCCGGTGTCCACGGAAGCCCAGATCGCCAACGTCGGCACCATTTCTGCCGGCGATTCCGAGATCGGCTCCAAGATCGCTGCAGCCATGGAGGCTGTGGGCAAGGATGGCGCCATTTCCGTCGAGGAGAGCCAGACGTTCGGCCTGGAGATGAACATCGTCGAGGGCATGCAGTACGAGCGCGGCTACATCTCGCCGTACATGGCCACCGACATGGAGAAGATGGAGGCCGTGCTGAACGACCCCTACATCCTGCTCACCGACCAGAAAGTCACCAGCATCCAGGACATGGTGCCGTTGCTGGAAGACATCATGAAGTCCGGCCGCCCGCTGTTCATCGTTGCTGAAGACGTCGAGGGTGAGGCGCTGGCCACCATCCTGCTGAACAAGTTGCGCGGCACGTTCAACTGCGTCGCCATCAAGGCCCCCGGCTTCGGCGACCGTCGCAAGCGCATCCTCGAGGACATCGCGGCCGTCACGGGCGCCCAGGTCATCGACAAGGACTTCGGTATGACCATGGCCGACGCCCGCGTCGACATGCTGGGCCATGCCAAGACGGTCAAGGTCACCAAGGACGCCGCCCTTATCGTGGACGGTGCTGGCGAGAAGAAGAACATCGAGGACCGCATCACCCAGATCAAGGCCGAGCTGGAGCGCGTCGATTCCGACTTCGACCGCGAGAAGCTGCAGGAGCGTCTGGCGAAGCTGTCCGGCGGCGTGGCGGTGCTGAAGGTGGGCGCTGCGACCGAGTCCGAGCTCAAGGAGAAGAAGGCCCGTATCGAGGATGCCCTGCAGGCAACCCGTGCGGCGGTGGAAGAAGGCATCGTTGCCGGCGGCGGCGTGGCGCTGGTGGACGTGCTTCCCGTGCTGGATACGGTGGAGGCTGTCGACAAGGACGAAGAGGTCGGCGTGGCTATCATCCGTAAGGCGCTCGAGGCTCCGATGCGCGCCATCGCCCAAAACGCTGGCTTCGAGGGCAGCGTCGTGGTCGAGCACGTGAAGGGCATGGGCAAGGGCGAAGGCCTGAACTGCGCTAACGGCGAGTACGGCAACATGATCGAGATGGGCGTGAACGATCCGGTCAAGGTGACCCGCACGGCTCTGCAGTCCGCTGCTTCCGTTGCGGCCCTCATCCTCATCACCGAGGCCACCATCAACGACATTCCGAAGGACGGTCCGGACCTGTCTGCGCTGGCCGGTGCCGGCGGCGGCATGGGCGGTATGATGTAAGTTCGCAGAACCTTCTGCGAACCGAACCAAAAAGGAGAGCCCGCGTCAAGCAGGCTCTCCTTTTGTGTGCCGGAGCACAGTGCGTTTTTAGCAGGTGATAGCCCGGAGCCGCTTACCCGACTCTACTTCTGACGTTTGGCGAGAACCCTCTTCATGAATTTCGAGGTGGGGAAATATTCGCTTACCATGATGGCAAAGAAGATCAATATGAACCCGAATACCATCTGCGAGCTGAGAACCTCGCCGAGCAGCAACACGCTGAACGCTACGCCGAACACCGACTCGGTGGCCAGGAACAGCGAGGCGGGCGCTGGGGGGATGTGCGCCAAGCCAATATTTTGCAACAAAAGGGCTATGCACGAAGCTGCAAGCACCATGTACGCCAAATTAAACAGCATGTCCGGGCTGAACTGCTCGGGCGTGGGCCACGGCTCGGATACCGCACCCCAGGCCAGGCCCATAAGGCCGGCCACGATGAACTGCAACGCGGTCAGTACCAGGATGTCGCGCCCCGGCGCTAGCTTGGAAGTAAGGGCTAAGTGCGCGCCCAGGAACAAGGCGGAAGCAAGGGTGATGCTGTCGCCGAGACCCAAGGAAAACGAAGCCGACGATTGCAGCGATACCAGCCCCACGCCCAGGATGCAGATGGCTGCAGCCGAGATATTGTAGACCGAGGGGCGCTTGTGCAGGATGGCCCACGAAAGGAACGGGACGAGTACGCAGTAGGTGGCTGTTAAGAAAGAGCTTTTGGAAGCAGTGGTGTAGGCAAGTCCGGTTGAATTGAGCAGATACGACATCCCTACGAATACGCCCAGCAGCGCACCTGTTTTCAGATGGTCGGCGTTCAGGGTGCGCACCATGCGCGGCAACAGCGCCACCGAAAGCACGATGCCTGCAGCAAGAAAGCGAATGCCCACCAGCCATCCCGGCGGAAACGAGGCAACCGTATCCTTGATGACGACCGTGCTCAGACCCCAGATTGCCGCTGCTGCGATAAGCAGTGCTGCATATATCCAGCGGGGAAGTTGTCTTTTCTCTGAGTTCATGGGTCAGAAGTATAGCAGGGGATTGTCTTATGGCTGGCGACAGTGCTGCTTTTCATGACCATTCGCCTACGTTGAAGGCCGGAGCCGTCCGGAGGGGTACAATACTTCTTCATGGAATCGTTTCCCGACATAATGCGGCATGTGCTGACCCATTCGGTTGGCGACACACTGTATCTGATCCCGTTTCTGTTCGCCACGTATCTGCTCATGGAGTGGCTGGAGCACAAGACGGGCGGCAAGACCGAGGCTGCCATCCGGCGTGCGGGTGCGGCTGGTCCGATCGCGGGCGCGCTTCTGGGCGTGGTGCCGCAATGCGGTTTCTCGGCGGTGGCGGCAACGTTGTGGGCGGGCCGCGTCATTACTCTGGGAACCCTGTTCGCTGTCTTTCTGTCCACGTCCGACGAGATGCTCCCCATCTTCATTGCGGAGCAGGTGCCGTTGGACGTCATCCTGAAGATACTGGGTGCCAAGGTCGTCATCGGCATGGTCATGGGCTTCGTCGTGGATGCCGCCGTGCGCATCGCGCGCCGCGAAAGCAAGAAACTGCGTATCCATGAGCTGTGCGAGCAGGACAACTGCGGCTGTAACGGCGATTGTGCCACCTGCGAGGAAAGCCCCGAGCTTGCCTATGACTTCGAGCACGACGAGGACCACGACCACGACCACGAGCACGGCTCCATCGTGCGCTCGGCGCTGCGGCATACGCTGCGGGTCGCGGTGTTCATCTTCGTTATCACCATCGTGCTGAACGGCGTGCTGGAAGTGGTTGGTGAGGACGTGCTCGCCGACTTCTTGGGATCGAACCCGGTGCTGTCGGTGTTCGGGTCGGCGCTGGTGGGCCTCGTGCCCAATTGCGCAGCCAGCATCGTTATCGCGCAGCTCTACGTCGAGGGCGCGCTGGGCTCGGGTGCCATGCTCGCCGGCTTGCTGGTCTCTGCCGGCGTGGGCCTGCTGGTGCTGGTGCGCACGAACCGCCGCGTGCGGGAGAACCTCATGGTTATCGTGGCGCTGTACGCGATGGGCGTGTTCTGGGGCCTCGTGGTGAACGCGCTGGGGATCGTGTTTTAGAACGCCAAGCTCGTCCTGAAAATGCGAAAACTAGTACTTTTACGTCCTTGTTTTGCAACGTGCTCTAGCGGGCATTCGGGCCTGACATTGGCGGGGCTTTGGGTTAGCATATCGTCAAGCAAAGTATTGCAGGCGAAAAGGAGAGCGTTATGGGTAATCTGGAAGCCGGTATCACGCGCGAGGCTGCATTCGCGTTGTTGCAGGAGCACAACAAGGATCCGTTCCACCTTGAGCACGGCGAGACGGTGGAACAGACCATGCGCTACTTCGCGCACGAGTTCGACCCGGAAAACGAGGAGTTCTGGGGCATCGTGGGCCTGCTGCACGACCTGGATTGGGAAGAGCATGACGACGAGCCTGAGCTGCACACGGTGTTCGCCGCCAAGGACATCGAGGCGGCCGGCGGCTCGCCCGAGCTCATTCGCGCCATTCAGAGCCACACGTCCGATTTCAACCCCGAGCTGCCCAAGCCCGAGTTGCAGATGGAGAAGATACTGTTCGCAGCCGAGGAGCTTACGGGCCTCATCGGGGCCGCCATTGCCATGCGCCCCTCGAAGAGCGTCATGGACTTCGAGGTGAAATCGCTGAAGAAGAAGTTCAAGGACAAGCGCTTCGCTGCCGGCGTCAGCCGCGACGTCATCCGCTCCGGTGCCGAAATGCTGGGCTGGGAGCTGGATGACCTGTTCGCCCGCACGATCGTCGCCATGCAGTCGTTCGCGCCCGACAAGGACACGTTCGTCCCGGTAGCGTAAGCCAGTCCAAAAGCGCGTTTTCCTTCCGAGAGGCGGCCAAAAGGACGCCTCTCGTTGCTAATGCAACCGCAATTATCCTCATACAAAACTAATATAGCTTATTGAGAATAATTTTTTGAGAGATGATGGTCGCCCTGTTCCTTCTTGTGCGAAAGGGCGTTTGGCGCGGCATCTCTCAAACCGTTGAGGGGACGTGCGTGAAATCTGGAGGATCATCGAGGCTCCGTTTCGGGTTTTCAGCGAAGATGCTTGTCATGGGGGCTGTGCTCGTTGTGGTGTACCTGTATTCGTTCCTTATCGGCAGCGTCGATATTTCCGTGGGAACGGTGATCGATGTGTTGCGCTCGCAGCTCATGCCGGTGGAGCAGTATTGGGACGACGTCCTGGAACCTATCATGCTGAACGTCCGATTCCCCCAGATCACGCTGTCGCTTCTTATTGGTGGAGCGTTGTCGGTTTCGGGTGCCTCGTATCAGACCGTGTTTAAGAACCCTATGGTGTCCTCGGATATTTTGGGCGTGTCGGCAGGTGCCGGTTTCGGTGCTGCGGCGGCCATGCTTGCGGGCGGAACGTGGTGGGAGGTGCAGATATCGGCATTCGTATGCGGTATCGTGGCCGTGTGCGTTGCCTACTTCATCGGCGCCATATTCGGCAAGCAGAATCTGACCGTGCTCGTTCTCGCCGGCGTGGTGGTGTCGAGCTTCTTTCAGGCGCTCATTTCCATTGTCAAGACGGTTGCTGATACTGACAGCGTGTTGCCTTCCATTACCTTCTGGCTTATGGGCAGTCTGAACAAGGGCGACAATACCGATTTGCTCGTCATGCTTCCTGCGACCGTCCTGTCGACGGCGCTTCTGTTCGTGTTCCGTCACAAGATCGATGTGCTCGCGGCAGGCGAGGATGAGGCGGCGGCTATGGGAGTGAACGTGACTCTGGTCAAAGGGGTCGTCATCATTGCTTCGACCCTCATGACGGCATGCGCGGTTTCGGTGGCGGGAATTATCGGCTGGATAGGCATGGTGGTTCCCCATATAGCGCGCACGGTGACGGGTGCGTCCTATGCAAAGCTGGTTGCGGGCTCGTTTGTTATCGGCGGCATCTTCCTGGTGCTTATCGATGACATCGTGCGTGCCTCCTTCGCTGATCTTCCGCTTGGGGTGCTCACGGCGCTCGTCGGTACGCCGGTCTTCGTGTTCCTCTTGGTGCGCACGCGGAGGGAGTGGGCCTGATGTTTGCCGTCGAAGACATCCGTTTTTCCTACCATGCGCGCAGGGAGGTACTCAAGGGCGTGACGTTTTGTCTGGAGAAAGGCGAGATACTGTGCCTCTTGGGATCGAATGGCACGGGCAAGACCACGCTTTTGCGCTGCCTGCTCGGGTTCTCGAAGCCCCAGCACGGAAGCGTTTCGATCGATGGCCGAGATGTTTCGGCCATGCGTGTGGGCAAGCGCGCCCGTTACCTGGCCTATGTTCCGCAATCCTCGGAGCTCGCCTTTCCCTATCAGGCGAAAGAAGTGGTGCTCATGGGGCGCGTCTCTCACCTTGCCGTCGGCGCTGCGCACGCGGCTGCCGACAAGCAGGCAGCCCTCGACGCAATGGAGAGGCTTCAGATAGCGCATTTGGCATCTCGGCGCTATCAGGAGCTTTCGGGCGGTGAAAAGCAGATGGTGCTGGTGGCACGCGCCTTGGCACAAGAGGCGCAGCTGTTGGTGATGGATGAGCCCACGGCGAACCTCGACTACCACAACCAGGTAAAGATACTCGTGGCTATCAAGCATCTGGCCCAGCAAGGACTCGGCATCCTCATGACATCCCATTACCCCGATCACGCCTTTCTCGCTTGCTCCAAAGTGGCGCTTATGCGGGAAGGGCGTATCGTCGCGCTGGGGGCACCTGATGACGTGGTTACGAGTGAGAGCCTGACCGCGCTTTACAATACGCCGGTTCATGTGGCGCGTGCCGATATGGGTGGTTTCTCGATAAAAACCTGCATTCCTTTGCTCGACGAGGCGCTGTCCCTTAGTGCTTTGGAGGAAGAAGATACCAATCCGACCCAGAAAGGATCGACCGTATGAAATATGCAATGACCAGGAGGACGGCGCTTCAAACCGCAGTTGGCGCAATGCTTGCGGCGGCGCTTGGATGCATGGGGCTTGCCGGCTGCTCGGCGCCTGCCGAGCAGCAGAAAAGCGAGCCGGCACCCGTCCAGCAGCAAGAGCCGCAAACTCGCACCGTCACCGATATGGCCGGACGCAGCGTGGAGCTTCCGATCGATGTCAAGAGCGTCGCCACGTTCGGCTCCGTAGGCGTGCTCAATGCGTTCGTGGAATGTATGGGCAAAGGCGATCTCATCGCAAACGAGATGCCTGCTAACTTCACGAAAAGCGACAAGTGGGCCATGCAGTACCAGTTCGCCCCGCAGATCAAGAACGGACCGGTGCTCGAAACGGCGGACGGCGTAGACATGGAGGCCACCATGTCGCTGAATCCCGATCTGTGCATCACTATGATGGAGGATATAGCGCAGCAACTTGAGGAAGCGGGGCTAAATGTCATCGTGCTCACCTGGAACGACACTGAGGACGTGAAGAAGGCTGTCGATCTTATGGGTCAGATCCTGGGTGCCGAGGATCGCGCGGCCGATTACCGCACGTACTTCGACGAAACCGTTGCCAAGGCTACGGATCGCACGTCCAAGCTGGCGGATGCCGATAAACTCGCCGTTCTCTACGGCGACGTGGAATCGCTGACGAACCCCCACGTGATATCCGAATGGTGGATCGATGCCGCCGGGGGCAAGAGCGTGACGGCCGAAACGCACAAGAAGAACTCCCTCGAATACACGATGGAAGAATTGCTGGCGTGGCAGCCCCAGGTGGTTTTCTCCAGCAGCATCAACGTCGATGCGCTTTACGCCAATGCGAACATCGCCAGCCTTCCGGCTGTTGCGGACAAGCGCATCTATGCGGTGCCGACGGTCGCCCATGTATGGGGCAACCGCACGGTCGAACAACCGTTGACGGTGCTGTGGGCCATGAACAAGCTGTATCCCGAGCTCTACTCTGAAACTGAGCTTTCGGGAGACATCAAATACTTCTACAGTCATTTCTTCAATTACCAAATGTCCGATGCGGAAATCAAGGGCATCATCAACTACCAGTAGTCCTTCCTTGCGCGCCCCGGCTTTTGCGAGCCGGGGCGCGCACCCTCCGACTGAATAGGATCGAAGATGTATAAGGTTGCCATCTACGGCAAAGGGGGCATCGGCAAGTCTACGACGACCTGCAACCTTGCAGCGGCGTTGGCTGCGCAGGGATTCACGGTCATGCAAATCGGGTGCGACCCGAAGGCGGATTCAACCCATCTGCACCGAGGCGGCGATGCTCTGCCTGCCGTGCTCGACTGCATGAGGGAGGGGGGCGCCCTCGATCTCTCCCGGATAGTGCGCCGTGCGGATAACGGGGTGCTGTGCGTTGAGGCGGGCGGTCCTGTGCCGGGTATCGGATGTGCGGGCCGCGGCATTATCGCGGCGTTCGAGGCGCTTGAAAAACTGCATGCCTACGAGACGTACCAGCCCGATTTCGTGCTCTACGATGTGTTGGGGGATGTGGTATGCGGCGGGTTCGCCCTGCCGTTGCGTGGCGACTACGCCGATGAGGTGCTTATCGTCACCTCGGGCGAGATGATGTCTTTGTATGCTGCCAGCAATATCATGCACGCCATCGATCATTTCAAGAAGCGCGGGTATGCGCAGTTGCGCGGTCTGGTGGCGAATTTGCGCAACATAGATGATGAGCAGGAGAAGATAGCGCGCTTTTGCGAGGAAGAGCAAGTCGAGGTGGTGGCGACGATTCCCCGCTGCGGGCTTATCCAGCAGGCCGAGGATGCCGGCGCGACCGTGATCGAGGCGTTTGTCTCTTCCGACTTGGCATGTGCGTACCGATCCCTCGCCGACCTGGTGGCGCAAGATGCGGAAAGGAAGGGTGCCTGAGATGGCTCAGCTTTCCTACCAGATACCCGACCGGGGGCGACCGCGACGAGTGCTGCGCGTGCCCGAAAGCCATACGCTCTACCTGTGTCCGAATGCCTGCGGGCGACGGCAGGGCTTGCGTGCTTTGCGCAACGGCGTTGCTGACCACGTGTCGTTTCTGCGCTTCTCGCAGGCCGACGTAGTGCTGGGCGATTATCTCGAGCAGGTGGAAGATGCCGTGGCCACGTTGCTAGCGACGGTACGGCCGCGCCCGCAGGTATTGTCGTTGTACGTGAACTGCATCGATGACTTTTTGGGAACCGATGGCGAAAGCCTTTTGGCAGGGCTGCGCACACGGTTTCCGGAAACGCGGTTTTTGCTGTCCCATATCAACCCTATCGCTGCGGATGTGCAAAGCTCGACCGCCCAGAGAATCCACGCCAACCTCTACGCGCTGCTGGAACCGCGTGCGCATAAGGATGCGGGGGTGAATCTGGTGGGTGGTTTCGAGCCGCTTGCAGCCGACTGCGAGCTTTACGACGTGCTCCGTGGGGCGCAGGCAGGCCCGATTCGCCAGATAGTTACTTCGGTGTCGTATGGCGATTATGCGCGTATGGCTTCGAGTATGCTCACGTTGAGCCTGTCTCATCTGGGAGACGCGGCCGCGTCGGATATGGAGTCGCGGTTGGGCATCCCCAGCTTTCGCTGGCCTGCAAGCTATGACCTCGATGAGATAGAACGGCGCTACGAAGAGCTCGCTTTGGCGCTGCGAAGTAATCCCGTGGATTGTGCCGGATATCGTGCGCGCGCTGAGCAGGCAGTGGCGTGGGCGCGGGAGGCAGTGGGTGACCTTCCGATTGCAGTGGATTCGTCATCGTCCATGATGCCGTTTTCGCTGGCGCTCGCCCTTCGGGCGTACGGGTTCAACGTGAGGGCGGTGTTCGGGCTTCATCTGAAGGGATGCGACGATGAGGCCGAGGCGCGGCTTATGGCTGAATGCCCCGAGATCATGGTCGTGCGGCGTGAGAGCTACGAGGCTCTTTGCGGCTACGGAATGGGTGAGCGCTGGGTTGCAGTGGGCAGTGACGCGGGATTCTTGCTGCACGCGCGCCACCTGGCCGATCTGTACCATGACGAGGGCTGCTTCGGGTTTCACGGCGTGGAACGCTTGATGATGGAGCTTGCCGCTGCGGTCGGCCGCACGCAGGAATGGATCATCTGATGGCGCGCTTGTCTTTGTATCTCCCCCCGTTTGCGGGCGATTATGCGGGAGCGTGTTCGACGCTGTTCGGGCTGGATTGCCTTATCGTCATCGTGGATGCGGGCTGCTGCACGCGCAACTATGTGGAATACGACGAGACTCGCTGGGCGCGTCGGCGAAAAAGCGCGTTCTCCGCCCAGTTGCGCACCCTCGACGCGGTGCTGGGGGACGATTCGCGCATCATTGCTGAGACGCTCGAAGTGGCGCGAGAATTGCATCCTGCCGCCATCGCCCTAGTCGGCACACCGGTGCCGGCTATCGTGGGCATGGACTTGGCGGGTATGGCCTACGAGATCGAGCAGGTATCCGGCGTGCCCTCGCTGGGTCTTGCGACTTCGGGGTTTGAAACCTATGAGCAGGGAGCTTCGCTTGCGCTCGAGGCCCTTTGCCGTCGGTTTGCGGTTGGCGAGCGTAGCGCAGACTCGCTTAGAGGCGGGCGCGAGACTGCTTGCGAAAGGCCCGTGGTGAACGTGCTGGGTATGACCCCTCACGATTTCGCGTCGGAGGCAAATATGGAGGCAGTCGAGAGATGCCTGGAAAAAGCGGGACTGGAGATTGGGTTCAGTACCGCGCGCAGCTTTTCGCTGGACGACGTCGAGCGTGCGGGTTGGGCGGATGCCAGCATCGTGGTGGCCTGGTCAGGCGTGGCTGCTGCGCAGCTGCTGCAAGACCGGTGTGGCGTACCGTATCTCGCGGCCTGTCCTTTCGGAGACGACGACTGCCAAGCAATCGCGCGCGAGGTGCGCGGCGAACATTTTCGGCCGCTTTGGGCTGTAATCGGGGATGGCGCGAACGGTCCGAGCGCAGCCGAAGGAGAATCCGCATCGTGCAACCCTCCGGTGCTTTTGGTGGGGGATCAGGTGGTCATGAACTCGCTGCGTCCCCACGTGCGTGCGCGGCTTTCCTGGGCGGGCATCGAGCGTCCCGTGGTGGTGGGCACGTTCTTCTCCTCGGAGCGAACGTGGGCGGAGTCCGGCGATATGTCCTTTGACGACGAATGTGCGCTCATGGCATTCGCCGAGAGCCATCCGGGTCTTGCGGTGGTGGCCGACCCGCTGTTTACGCAGATACCGGCGCTTCGCGACGCTGTCTTTTTGGAGCTTCCTCACGAAGCGGTTTCCGGGCCGCTGTTTGCAGAGCGGCTGCTGCGCTATACGGAGTCCGAGACAATCGAGGCTCTCGATGTGTTTGTGAAAAGGCTGGGTCGCTGAGGGAGGGCGACCGAAGACGAGTAAAACATGCGGATGATAGAAGAGAGGAATGCACCGATGAAATTCGAATACGAGCAAAGTGTAGAGCGTGGGGTGGCGCTGCAAGAGTTAAAGGAGCGGTGGAGGCCGCATCCGCAGGTGGAGGTGGTGCCGCTTGATCGGGCTTTTGGTCGCGTTGCTGCACATGAGGTGCACGCCGTGTGCTCGCTGCCGGTGAAGCGCTCGTCGAAGCGTGATGGCATTGCAGTGCGGGCGGCCGATTTCGTCCAAGGAGCGCCCGATACGTGCGCTTGGCGCCGCGGCATCGATTACGCCCAGGCCGATACCGGAGACGATTTCCCCGATGCGTTCGACGCGGTGATCGCGGTGGAGGATATCGTCTTCGACGAGGCCGGAGGCGTGTCCATCATAAACGATGCTCTAGAAGTGCTGCCGGGGGCGGGAGTCAATCCCTGCGGGTCTATCGTGCGCGAAGGCAGCATGGTGGTGTCGCGGCACCGGCGTTTGGCGCCGGAATCGGTCGCGGCTGCCGCCATGGGGGGTTTGGCGCAGATTCCCGTGTTCGCACGGCCGAAAGTGGCCTACCTACCTACCGGCAGCGAGTTGGTTTCCTGGGGGTCGGCTCCGAAGCGTGGTCAGAACATCGAGGTCAACAGCCTTATGGTTGCGGGCATGCTCGCTGAATGGGGCGCCGAGTGCTTTTGCTATCCCGTTGCGTGCGATGATGAGGTCGTCATCGACCGGGCGCTCGACCGGGCGCTCGAGTACGCCGATATCGTCATCGTCAACGGCGGTTCGTCGCGCGGTGAGGAGGACTTCAACGCGCGTCTACTCCAACGGCGGGGAACGTATTTTCGCCACGGAGTAAGGGCAGTTCCCGGCCGGCCGGTGGGCATGGCTCTTGTCGAGGGAAAGCCTGTGGTGAATGTGCCGGGTCCGATGCTCGCGGCATTTTTGTGCATGGACTGGCTCATCCGGGGCCTCGTGGCCCACTTCTACGACGTTCCAATGCCGCGCCGCCAGAAGGTTCGGGCGACAATAACCGAATCCGTAGCAAAGCCGAAAGGATTCGAGCGCCTCATCCGCGTTTCCCTCGCTCCCGGTGCAGAAGGAGGCTGCACCTGCTCGCTGCTTTCCGCCGGGCTGGACGTTCCGGGCACCGTGGCAGCAAGCGATGCCATGCTTGTTCTGCCTATCGAATCTGAAGGCGTTCAGGCGGGAGCAGTCGTAGAGGTTGAGTTGCTGCGCCCCTGGGAAGCGGTGCGCGCCTCATGGGATGCGGAAGTTTCGGCATGAATGGTTTTGAGGTGAGTGCGTTCAGTCAGCTGCTTGAGGAGATGGGAACGCGCCCCCCTTCGCTTGAGGAAACGATCTGGCTTTTTCGGGCGGTCGACGGGAGCGCGCAGGCACTTGCCGCATTGTGCGAAGTGGCTGCAAGGGTGCGCGATCGCGAAATGAATGGACGCGACGAAGTGGAGGCGGCCTTCAACTCGGTCGTGCCTTGCCTGCTTCGTCCGCTGTGCTGCTATTGCCCCTATTGGCGCGATGAGAATCAGGAACTTATGAGCGTCGAGGAAATTGTTCAGCAGGTGCGTTACCTCCGTGAGGAAACCGAGGTGCGCCAGTTTCATCTCAGCGGAGGTTCATTGCGTGGACCGGAGGACTGCGGTGTCGTGGGTATTGTCGAGGCTATACGGGATGCCGGATTCGTGGATATGGATGTGGTGGTGAACTGCGGTGCCTCCTTTTCCGATGCTGACCTTGCGCGATTAAAGGAACTGCGTGTCAAGCGCGTGTTTTCGGTGTTCGAGACTACGAATCCACAGGTGTTCTCTGCAACGAAGCCAGGGGACGATCTCGACGAGAAAAGGCGGTTTGCAGCGCGCATCGCGCAGGCGGGCATGGAGGTGGGTTCGGGTATCATGGCAGGATTGGGGCCGGTCGACACGCGTTTCGAAGACTATGCGAAAGCTCTTTCAGATCTTGCGGCTCTTGAAAACCTGTCCTGTGTGTACGTATCGAAGTTCAGGCATGCGGCGCGCATACTCATGAACGATCATCCGGAGTGCCCGCTCGACGAGGCGCTCGCACTTATTGCCATGGCTCGCTTGGTGCTGCGCGAAGTGCATATTCGAGCCGCCGCAGGATGGTGTGCAAAGGATCAAGTCCGCGCCACAGGGGCTGGGGCTGGGTCCATCACTATACCCTGCAGTTTCTCGAAGGGTCGCACTCATTGGGCGGCATCTGGCCGCTAGTCGTCCGTAAGGCAGAAAACGTTGCGCTCGAACGAGATCATGCCTTCGTGGCGCATGCTCCCTAGCTCGCGAGAGAGGGCGCTTCGTTCGATGTACAGGTAATCCGCCAGCTCTTGGCGATTGTAGGGAATGCTGAACGTGCGCGTTCCGGCTTCGTGGGATTGCTCGCGCAGGAAAGCGAGCACCTTTTCGCGCGTGGACCGGTGGGCGAGGGTGTCGAGCCGCTTGAGGAACCCGAGGTTCGTGTCGGCGAGCGATTGGACGAGATTACCTTTGATGAGGTTGATGTACTTGATGCAGCAGGCACAACCCTCGATTTTTTGAGAAATGCTGAAATCGAAGGTTGTGCAAGGCTCGGTTGCCACAATGTCCAGGCCATTTGCCTGGCGGAACTGCGGCGACATATCGCTTTCGATCACCGATCCGTTTCGGTAGCTTCCCAGGATGGAGCGGTTTCCTTCGATATCGTAGCGCAAGATGAGTGCCGCCCCGCTTGTGAGGTAGCGCGTACATGTTGGGGTGGAATCGCGATCGGCCAGCAGATCGCCCTTGTCGAAATGGGATAGACGGGCGTCGAGGCAGCGCAGAACGGCTCGATGCTTTTCGGAAGGTATTCCTTTGAGCAGCTCGAGAGAGTCTATAGGCAGATCGGCGATTTGTTGGGGAAGGGTATCCACGGCATCTCTTCACTCCTGATTATATTCTTGTCTAAGTATAATATAGAAGTGCGGATATGCGAACCCCTCAGCTTGTCGCCGCACTGTTCGTCAGGTGGGTCTGTCGCTCTGTCCGACATAGCTCTGATCGTTTATCGTAGAGATCAAGGTCTCGCGCCTCGAAATGTTCTCCCTCAGACGTTGCAGGGGGCGATGGGCGGTTGGGCACTAAGCGGGACTTTGCCGCTGGGTGGCAGCTGCTGCCTCCGGTGCGTCTGCTTCCGCGGCCTTTCTCGCTGCCCGCTTGTCGTCACGGTAGAATGCTGTCAGCACTAGGTCCGCTGCCGAGCATGCTGCCACAAGGATGAACATGTTGCGGAACCCGTCGCTCAAAGTGGTTTGGTACCTATCTTCGATGGTCCCGGCTTTCGCGTCGATGGCGGAAAGGTAGTTCTGCTTCGCGCCATCGAGTGCCTGGGGCATGCCGTCCTTCATCTTCTGCAAGAAGATGCTTGCCAGGTAGATGTACTTGCGTCCGAATTTATCGGCCAGCTTTCCCATGACGGGAATGGCTGCTGCGTAGGCCAACGTGTAGATGGTGATCATCCAAATGCCCAGCTGTTCGTCTATCTGCAAGTCATCTTAGATGACGGTACGGGCTGGGGTGACGATGCCGGTGTCCAGAGCGCCGATGAACAGGCCTAACAGATACAAAATAACCTTGACAAGTATCTTGTTTTCTCGCTTCGGATGCGTACCGGTGTCTCGCGCTTCGTCGGGGTGTTTGGCGGTGTGATGTCGAGCTGCGTACTCGACATCACACCGGCTTGCCTGCAGGAAGCTTTGTCCTACTTGGTCGGTGGTGCCGTGGGTACGGTGGGCACCTTGGGGGCCGAAGGGACTCCCGGGGCGGATGGTGCTGTGGGACTCGGCGATGTGCCCGGTGCCGAGGGTGCGCCCGGTGCGCCGGGCGCCGGCGGGGCACCGGGAACGGTGGGAGCCGCCTTGCTAGGATCTTGTTCGACGGAGGGGGGTCTGAAGCACATGGAGGTGTCTCCTTTCGGATGTGCGGCGATAGGTGTGCGCCGTCGGTTCGGATGTTGCAAGTTCGATGCGGGTGCGGCAGGGACACCGTCCAAGACGGTGCCTCCACCGCAGAACCACGCTATTCCTTGTTAGCTTTCTCGCGTACGAAGATCGAGCATACGAGGCCGACGACGGCTAGGGGCACGCAGAACATCAGCGATGCGGTATTCCAGTCCCAGGCCAAGCTTGCTGCCAAGACGGGGAACACGGCCGATCCGACGACAATGCCGATATTCTGCAAAAACGCGACGATGGCCATGCTGAAGCCGATCTTTTCAGGCTGATGCGTGAGCTCCGGGATGATGGAGAACGTGCCGGTAGCAGCGGATGCCGAGAAGAACGAGTAGCCGATCAGGAACACGTAGATAAGCGCCAGGTTGTTCCCGAAGCCGAATGCCAGGAATGCGGCTGCTCCGGCAAAGGCAAATACCAGCAAACCCTTGCGCGTGCCCAGCTTGTCGGACACCACGCCCGAGATCGGTCCCAAGAACAGCACGCAGATGTTCGTGATGCTGGCCACGAAGCCGGCGGTCTGCGGGTCCATGGCGTGCACGGTCTGCAAGAAGGTGGGGTAGAACCCGCCGATGGCTCCGGCGTTGAACATGTTCCACACCATGAAGCCGATGGCTACCAGCAGAATGCTGCGCATATCGGGCTTGCGCAGTGCGGCAGCAGGTGCTCCGGCTTCCTCGGCGGTCTTTTCTGCGGGCGGCTGGGCATAACACAAGGCGGCGAACACCAGGGCTGCTACCGACAGCACTGCCGCCATCCACCACACCGAGCGCCAGCCCAGCGCCGCAGACAGCGCCGGGGCAGTGTTGAATGCGAACACGGTTCCAGCGGGGAACCATACGGCCCAAAGCCCCATGGCAAGGCCCTGTTTTGCGCGGGGAATGATGGTGGCGATGGCTGCGGGTCCTACGACCGAGATGAGCCCCATGCCGATGCCCTCGACTACGCGCGAGGCCAGCAGCATACCTGCGTTGGTGGCTACAGCACCGAGCGCGCTTCCTATTGCGAGGCTGGCTGCGGTGATGATAAGGCTCTTCTTGATGCCGAGCTTGTTCAGGATGGCGCCGGCGGGGAAGGCCAGCACCACGCCGATAATGCCGAACATCGACATGACCCAGCCCACGTTCTCGTCGGTGAATCCCAGCTCGGGAATGATCACGGAGAACAAGGGCGGTGCTTTGAACATGTTGTAGGCTGCCAAGATTCCGATTACGAATACCGTGGAGAAAATCAACCAACGGCGCCCCATGGAGAACGCTTGGTTCTTGTCGTTCATGGTGCCTCCTGTTTATCAAGACGGGATAGGCAGTTGTAGTCCTGGCAGTAGATCCGACTTGCATGATAGGGGCTCGACGGTTATCGGGCATCCCCCTGCGTGCTTGAAAGCTCGTTTTCGCCTCGGGTCGGAGACACTAGCTTGCGTGGTTGAGGTGCTGATTCTCTGCTGCTTCCAGATCGACTTGCTCGACGAGGTCGATAAGCTCCTGCAGCGAATGCACCTCCACCTTGCGGTAGATATTGGCGATATGGGTTTTGGCGGTGTACCCGGAAATGACAAGTGCTCCTTGGATGTAGTCGGCGTTGCGCCCTTTGGCCATGAGCGTGAAGACCTCCGACTCGCGCGGCGAAAGCGCCGAGCGCTCGCATATGATGCGGCAGCGCATTTTCCAGCGCCCGCCCGCGTGCGCCGCCTCATCGGTCCTTTCGGGTTCATTCTCGCCTTCCGATACCTGATCGGCGGGCTCGTGGGCGTAGAGCTGGTGAATCCAGTCGAGACGGCCCTCGCCCATGCTCAGCAAGGTGTACCCCAGGACAATAACCGTAGACAAGCCGCATACGGTCGGCAGGTAGTAAGAGGCGCCTCCCATAACCTTTGCTAAGGCTGCCCCTATGGCAATAAACAGCGCAAAAGCCGCGTACTCGGCTGCTCGGTTCAATCCGATGGCAAAAAAAGAGTTCAGGTCATAAGCGCGTATCAGGCGTACTACGTACACAAGCACGGTGATATCGGCGGTAATGAAGCCCATCATCACCAGGTTGCCTGCAAGATCCTTGGCGAGGGGCGAGGGCACTGCAATGAGCAGCACTCCCGTTACGAACAGCATAAGCGAGCTCCGCCGTAGTGCTTCGGCCGCCCGTTTGCCGGGAACCTTGTGGTAAGCGAGTAGGGTAAGCACTCCGGCCAACCCTGCTCCGATCACGGTGTTCGGCGAGAATATGGTGAGGATGGGTCCGCCGTCGGCCGATCCGCTTCCTTGCAGGAAGCCGAACACAGCGCCGTATACCACGAGGTTCAGCGTGCTCGCCGCGAGTGGTCGCATAGCCCCCTCGTGGTCGCGTACGCCACGTTCTCCCTGTTCGGCGCTGCGTATGGGGGTTTGCTTCATGCTGCTGGAAAGCATAAGGGTTGAGAGCACCGGCAGTACCACGAAGCAGCCCCATCCGAGCTCAGGTGTGAGATGGTGGGTGAAAAATGCGACAGCAGCACCGATTATCAGGGAGAATGCTATGTACTGAGTGGCGTAGTCGTCGGAGGACTCCGAATAGTAGTGGAGCCATGCCATAAGCAGCACGGCTTCAGTGGCGCCTGCAATGACCGTAAACACGATCATGGGGACGGCGCTCGCTTGCAGGGCGGCGAGCACGGTGCAAGCCGTCGCGACCGCTGCCAGTGCGGATACTGCGACGAGGAACCTGATGGAAAAGCCCGGCGAAGGCAGAAAATCCTTCCGTCCCAATGCAGCCAACAGCGCGAACACGCAAACCAGCGAGACGTTCAGTGCCATTTGGCGAAAGAATAGCACGTCGGGGTCGGCGTTGCCGCTCAGCGGTTGGATGAGGAAGTACAGCAGCAGGAAATGCCACCCCATGAGCATGCCGTATCCCAAAAGGCGAAACGGGATGTTCGTGTAACGCTCCCAGAAAGGTTCGCGCCCGCCGGGGTGCTCAGGCGCATCGGTCGTACTTTCGGGCGCGGTTCGGGCGGCGCGTGCTTCACATGCTTCGGATGGGCTGCTTTCTGCGACAGGTTTTCTGCTGGTGACGGACATCCCCACGTCCTACCTCTCCTTCATCACGCTGAATACCGTTTCTCGCTGTAGGCGTTTGCGGTGTTTCAATCGATCCGAGGTATGGCCCGCTTTTGTACGAGCGCATAAACTCGGAGGAGGTTTCGTCCTGGCAGACGCACCTGAATTGGAAGTTGGAGGCAAGCCGAAAGCTCCAACGGGAAGATTATACCTCACAGAGGGGAGGGGAGCAAAGCGCTGGCGCCGTCCTTGCATGCAACGCGGCGTCTGGCACAAGCGGGTTGCATGGTGCGGGTCCGAACAGAAAAGCATCGTCGCGCGGATTGTCGCGAGACGTTGCACAGCCAAGTTTGCGAACCGAGAGGTAAGGAGAAGCAATGTCGGAAGCCAACAGCAAGACAGTGTACAAGTCCTTGGGGCTCTGTGGTTTTGGATTGGGTTCGAACTCCGCTGCGGTCGATGTGAAGGACGGGAAGATCCTGCGTATCCGTCCGATGCACTACGACGAGAAATACGATATGGACGATTTGCGCCCCTGGAAGATCACCGCGCGCAACGGCGCCGTGCTCGAACCGAAGACGCACACGTTGCCTACGCCGCTCCAATACGCTTACAAGAAGCGCGTCTACTCAAAAAACCGCGTTCCCTATCCGCTCAAGCGCGTGGACTGGGACCCGAATGGAGAGCGCCATCCCGAGACGCGCGGCACGTCGAAGTACGTACGCATCTCGTGGGACGAGGCTACCACCATCATCGCCGATGAGCTGCGCCGCATCCATAAGGAGTACGGCCCCTTCGCCGTACTGGCCCAGATCGACGGACATGGCGAGTCGAAGATCATCCATGCGGCCCACGGCTGCCCCGGCAAGTTACTCGACCTCATGGGCGGCTATACGCTGCAAGCGCGCCAGCCCGACAGCTGGGAAGGCTGGACGTGGGGCGCCAAGCACATCTGGGGTATGCACCCGGTAGGCAAGCAGGCCCATACGGAGAACCTGTTCAAGGATATTGCGGAGAACGGCGACGCGGTGCTGTTCTGGGGTGCCGACCCCGAGACCACGCCGTGGGGCTGGGGCGGAATGATGCCCGGCCGCATCGAGAGTTTCTTTACCGAAGCCGAGATCATGCAGGTGTTCATCTGCCCCGACCTCAACTACGCCGCGGCCGTGCATGCCGACAAGTGGATTCCCGTGCTGCCCAACACCGATGCGGCACTGCAGTGCGCCATTGCTCACGTGTGGTTTGACGAAGGGCTGTTCAATCGCACGTGGGTCGAGGAGCATTCGGTCGGTTTCGATTGGTTCGAGTACTACATCATGGGCAACGAGGACGGCGTGCCGAAGACCCCGGCATGGGCTGCTCCCATCACGGGCGTTCCGGCTCGTCAGATCAAGGCGCTCGCGCGCTACTGGGCGAAGCATGCTGTGTCCATCGCGCACTGTGCCGGCGGCGGCCTTATCCGTGCGGCCTATTCGAGCGAACCTGCGCGTCTCGAAGTTGCGTTGCTGGTCATGCAAGGCCTCGGCAAGCCGGGCGCGGGCCAGATCAACTTCATGGACTTGGGCCTGTTCGGCATCGACGCCATCTACCCGCTGCCACGTTCCGTGTGCCAGCCCGACCTGAACTCCATCTACAACGGCTGGGCCATGCTCACCGAGCCCGTGAATTTCATCCCCAAGACGCTCATCCCGCAGGCCATCATGAACCCGCCGGTGCACTGGTCGGGTGGACACGTCATAGCGGGCCTGCCGGCCGAGGATCAGTTCATCGAGTGGGACTTCCCGCAGCCTGGTTCCGGCGAGCTGCACATGGTATGGACGGACAGCCCGTGCTGGCAGACGTGCTGGAACGGCGGCAACGAGATGCAGCGTGCGCTGATGCACCCGAACCTGGAGTTTATCGTGGCGCAGCATCCATGGTTGGAAAATGACTGCCTGTTTGCCGACATCATCCTGCCCACCACCACGAAGCTCGAAGTGCACGACGTGTCGAACGACCTGTTCAGCGGCCAGTATAACATGCTCATGCACGAGGAGCAGGCCGTACCGCATGTGGGAGATTCGCTGTCCGATTTCGAGGCTGTCGGCGAGGTGGCCAAGAAGCTGGGTCTCTACGAGCAGTATGTGGGCGGTACCGAAGACGAGCTCATCAAGAAGGGCTTTGAGAATTCCGGCGTGGCCGGCATGATCTCTTACGAGGACTGGCTGGAGAAGGGCTACTTCGTGGTGCCCACGGCCGAAGGCTGGGAAGACGATCCGGTTGGCATGCGCGATTGGCATGACGACCCCGAAGCCTTGCGCCTCGACACGCCCACGGGCAAGATCGAGTTCTACTCCACCGGTTTGGCCGAGCACTACCCCGATGACGTGGAGCGCCCGCCCGTGCCGCACTTCGTGCCCTACGGCGAGTCCCATCAGGAAAGCATGCTGCACCCGCGCTCGAAGGAGTACCCGTTCCTGCTGGTGACCAACCATCCCCGTTGGCGCGTGCACGCGAACAACGACGACAACACCTGGTGCCGTGAGATCGAGACGTGCAAGGTGGTCGGACCGGACGGCTACGCCTACGAGCCGCTGTGGATCAACCCGGTGGATGCCGTGAGGCTGAACATGCACGATGGCGACATCGTGAAGATGTTCAACGACCGCGGCGCGGTGCTCGGCGGCGTTCGCCTGAGCGAGCGCGTCATCCCCGGTGCCCTGTACCAAGACCACGGCGCACGCGTGGACAACATCGTCATCGGCGAGTTCGACCGCGCCGGTGCGAACAACCTCATCTGCCCCTCGAACACCACGTCCAAGAACTGCCCGGGCGAGGTCACGAACAGCTTCCTCGTCAACGTGGAGAAGGCAGACGTGCTTGCGTTGGCCGAGCAGTATCCCGAGGCGTTCGCTAAGAAGTACGACAAGCACACCGGTCAGATTGCAGATGCCGTCATCATCAAGGAAGGGGAGTAGCCATGAAAGTATTCGTCGTCGACATCGATAAGTGCGTCGGTTGCCGCAGCTGCCAGTTGGTGTGCAAAGACGAGCACTGCGACAACGATTGGATGCCCTATGCGGCGCCTCAGCCTGATACCGGCCAGTTCTGGATGAACGTGCAGGAGCAAGAGCGCGGACAGTCGCCGAAGGTGTGCGTCACCTACACGCCCGTCCTGTGCCAGCACTGTGCCGACGCGCCCTGCATGGCCGTCGCCAAGGACGGAGCGGTGTACCGTCGCGAGGACGGCTTGGTCGTGGTCGACCCGGTGAAGTCCAAGGGTCAGGAACAGATTGTGAAGGCATGCCCCTACCATGCCGTGTTCTGGAATGAAGAGCTGCAGATCCCGCAGAAGTGCACCGGCTGTGCCCACCTGCTGGACGACGGCTGGACGGTGCCGCGCTGCGTCGAGGCGTGCGCTCATGACGCGCTGCGCTTCGGCGAGCTGGACGACTTCGCAGGCGAGTTGGATGCTGCGGAATGCTTGCTGCCAGAGGCCGGTACCAATCCGCACGTGTATTATCTGAACCTGCCCAAGCGTTTCATCGGCGGCGAAGTGGCCGATCTTGAGGCGGAAGAAGTGCTGATTGGCGCACGTGTGGTGCTGACGAACCTCGCATCGGGCGAGACCCTCGAGACGACGACCGACGACTTCGGCGACTTCTGGTTCAAGCAGATTCCGGCGGCGGAGTACAGCATCGACGTGGAGATGGACGGCTATCGTACGCGCCATGTGACAGACTTCATCTCCACGGTCGAGCGCGACCTGAACGTGGGAACCATCGCCCTGTACCGGGCTTGAGGAGGAGGCTGTCATGGATATCAGATCGCAGCATGCGGGCATCTACTGCCGTGACATCAAGGAATCCGTTACCTTTTACGAGAACGTGTTCGGCTTCGAGCTCTTGTTCGAGTCGCTGGCCATGGAGGGCGACAAGCCGCTGAAGATGGCGTGGATGCGCCACCCGCAAGGCATCATCGTCGAATTGCTGGAGCAGGAGGACAAAGCGCCGCTCGAGGCGACGGCGTGCTCTTTGAACCATCTGGCGTTCCGCGTGCCCGACATGGATGCGGCAGTGGCCCATCTGGTGGAGTGCGGTGTGGAGATAGAAGCCGGTCCGTTCGACCCGCCGCTTGACTTCGATCGTCCCTGCGATCTTGAGGGCGAAGTGTTCGAGACGTGCAGCGAGCGCGGGCTCAACATGAGGATCTGCTTCTTCAGGGGTCCCGGCAACGAGCGCTTCGAGATCGTGCAGGACAACATCTCCGGATTGTAGACTGCCAACTGTTGCATACGGAAGGTCGAGTGCCCCCGCCATTTGTCGGGGGCACTCTGGGGAAGATGACCCCTTCCCGGGCGGGTTCGGCTTGCGGCGGGAAGCACGTGCTGCGAGCGAGTCGGCTAGAGGTCCTTTTCACCTACAAGCAGGCAGATGCCGCCCACGAAGTTGAGGAATATGAGCGTGCACACACCGAAGGCTATGGTGTTGGGCTTCTCGCCCTTGTAGATTCCCCAGCAATGGACGGTCATGGGAATCATCCAGGCGAGCGGTATGAGCAGCCATCCGACGGTCACCGTTGAAAGAAGACAGAAGATGAAAGCGATCAGCGCGAAAGTGCGGTCGTTGCCCTGCGCCACCGGATAGTAGGCCTGCCCGTAGACAGGTTGTCCGTAGACGGGCTGTGCGTAAGCGGGCTGCGTGTAGGCGGTTGGGTCGTATGCTGGAGTGCCGTACCCATATTCCGCGCTGCCTGCTGGCTGGGCATTCGCTACGTTTTCGGTCCACTGCGCTCCATCCCAATATCGGAGCCTCGTTGTGTCTCCCGATGGGTCGGGGTACCAGCCTGCCTGCGCATTTGCCATGTCGTCCTCCAACAGCACGATAAGAGTAGTAACTTTCTTGCCAGTATAGCCCACGAGCTTCGCGAGAAGCCGCATGGCACACGGCGACAGCAAAACGTAACGGGTTCTTAAGATTCGCCTTAAGATTTCGGCTGGTCGTGCCGACGCTTGGGCGGGGTGACAGCCGGAAGCCCCACAAAACGGGGCTTCCGGCTGTTCTGGAGCCTTCGAGAAAGGGAGGAGTTCTCGAAGGGGAGGAGGATGGGCTACTTCAAGTCGCCGGCTGCATGGCGCACGGCGTGGCGGGCGAACGTGATGGTGCGGCCGCAGGCACAGCCCACGATGTACTCGGGGTAGTTGTTGCCGAAGATGCTGCCGGAGCAGTCGCCAGCGGCGTACAGGCCCTCGATGGGCTTGGCGTCGGCATCGATGACCTGCATATCCTCGTTGATGCGCAGGCCGTCAACCGTGGTGAGCAGCGAGCCGCCGAACCAGCCGCCGTAGAAGGGCGCTGTGCGCAAGGCGGACAGGCGGTAGGCCTCCTTGCCGAAGTCGCCGTCTTTCTGGGCGTCGTAGAAGCCGTTGTACTTCTCCACCTCGGCCAAGAACGTCGCCTTGGCACCGCTCTCGAAGCCCAGCTTGTCGGCCAGCTCCTCGATGGTGTCGGCCTTCACCATGACGCCCTTCTCCAGCTCGGCGGCGTAGATGTCGTCGATGGGGGCTGCGGCTTTCTTGGCCAGCAGCTGCTGGGTCTGGCGCGAGCAGCCGATGGTGGAGAAGCGCTTCACGTCCTCTTTCAGGTTGGAGTCGAACACCTGACAGAACACGCCGCCCTCATGCTCGGCCGCCGCGAAGCAGCAGAAGTCGTAGGGGGTGGACTCGTTCACGAAGCGCTTGCCGTCGCGCACCACTTTCATGAAGGGCTGTGACCCCAGGTTGAACTGCTTGTCGGTGCCTGCGAACCCGGCGGTGGCGCCCGGCTCGCTCACGACACCTGCGTTCTCGCCGGGCTTCACGGCGCCGCGGTCGAAGATCATGGGCGCGCCGGTACTGTCTTTCTGGCCACCTGCCCAGATGCCGGCCTTGATGCCCTCGCCCACGTTGTTGGGTGAGCCGTACTGCAGCGTGACGCAGCGGTCCACCAACGGGTTGCAGGCCTTCAGCATTTCGGCGTTGCTCGTATAGCCGCCTGTGGTCAGCAGCACGCCCTTTGCGGCATCGATTTGCACGTAACCGTCGGGTGTTTCGAAGATGGCGCCGGTCACTTTGCCGCCGTCGCCCTGCACCAGTTTCACCAACTTGTGGTTGAAGACTACATCGTGACCTTTGCCGTTAAGGTAGGAGAGCAGCACCTTGTTGCGCTCCATGGCCTCGCCGTTGGCGTCCTTGCCCGAGTAGTAGTGCTCCATGGGCGCCAGGTAGTAACTTGTGCCGCCGGTCTCGTGGTCGATATCGGCATCGAAGGCGCACTTCATGCCAGCACCGGTGAGGATGGGGTCGATCCAGTCCACCACGCTGGCGCTTTCGCGAATCCACGTGCGGATGACGCGCTGGTCGCACTGGCCGGAGGCGTAGCGCGAGAACTCGTTCAGCAGACGGCCTTCGTCCACTTCCACGCCGGCGGCCTTGGTGTACTTGGTGTTGATGGCGCCGAACCAGTGGCGTGAGCGCTGGATGGAGCCGGTCTTCTCGCACAGCATAAAGTCGACTCCGAGGTCGGTGGCGGTTGCTGCGGCGGCCATGCCGCCGTTGCCCGCGCCGATGATCAGCAGATCGGTGCTCTTGGTTTCCTTGATATCGCTCGCGGCTATCTCAGGTGCGCTGCCCAGCCAGTCGGCTGCGGCTGTCGCGCTAGCGTCGCCTGCGGCGGCAGATTTTGCCGAGGTGTCTTCTGCACTGGCTTTGGGTGCGCAGCCCGACAGCCCGATGGCGGCAAACGC